>NZ_JBCNZM010000008.1:8319-58128 GCF_040227615.1 Bacteroides sp. RTP31139st1_H2_RTP31139_211217
GCCAAGAAACTGCAGGAAGGTACACTGCAAGGAAAAGATATTCCCGAGGAAGACCGCGACTACTACCTGGAACGCCGTTATCCGGCATTCGGTAACCTCGTTCCGCGTGACGTTGCCAGCCGCGCTGCCAAAGAACGCTGCGACAAGGGCTTCGGCGTGAACAACACCGGTCTTGCCGTATTCCTTGACTTCTCCGAAGCTATCAACCGTCTGGGTAAAGATGTCGTTGCACAACGTTACGGCAACCTCTTCGATATGTATGAAGAAATCACTGATGTCAGCCCATACGAAAACCCGATGATGATTTATCCGGCTATCCACTATACCATGGGTGGTATCTGGGTTGACTACGAACTGATGACCTCCATCAAGGGACTGTTCGCCATCGGTGAATGTAACTTCTCCGACCACGGTGCAAACCGCCTCGGTGCTTCCGCCCTGATGCAAGGTCTGGCCGATGGTTACTTCGTATTGCCTTACACTATCCAGAACTATCTGGCCGACCAGATTACAGTTCCCCGTTTCTCTACCGACCTGCCCGAATTTGCAGCTGCAGAAAAGGCCGTTCAGGAGAAGATTGACTGGATGATGAACATCAAGGGTAAGAAGTCTGTAGACTCTATCCACAAGGAACTGGGCCACATTATGTGGGAATATGTAGGTATGGGACGTACGGCCGAAGGCTTGAAGGAAGGTCTGAAGAAGCTGAAAGAAGTCCGCAAGGAGTTCGAGAAAGAACTGTTCATCCCGGGCGACAAGGAAGGTATGAATGTAGAACTCGACAAGGCTATCCGTCTGTACGACTTCATCACTATGGGCGAGCTGGTTGCTTACGATGCACTGAACCGTAACGAAAGCTGCGGCGGTCACTTCCGTGAAGAATATCAGACTGAAGAAGGCGAAGCCAAGCGTGACGATGAAAACTACTTCTACGTGGCTTGCTGGGAATATCAGGGTTCTGACGAAAAGGAACCGGTATTGCTGAAAGAGCCGCTGGTTTACGAAGCAATCAAGGTACAGACTCGTAACTACAAGAGCTAATCGGGAAGTTGAACATTTAAAGAATTAAAGAAAATGGATAAAAATATATCATTTACGCTCAAGGTATGGCGCCAGAAGGGTCCGAAAGCAAAAGGCGCTTTTGAAACATACCAAATGAAAGATATCCCGGGCGATACTTCATTCCTCGAAATGCTGGATATCTTGAACGAACAGCTGATTTCTGAAGGTAAAGAACCGGTTGTATTCGACCACGACTGCCGCGAAGGTATCTGCGGTATGTGTTCGCTCTACATCAACGGACATCCCCACGGTCCTGCAACCGGCGCTACGACTTGCCAGATTTATATGCGTCGTTTCAACGACGGCGATACCATCACTGTTGAACCGTGGCGCTCTGCCGGTTTCCCGGTTATCAAGGACTTGATGGTCGACCGTACGGCCTACGACAAGATTATGCAGGCAGGCGGCTACGTCAGCGTACGTACCGGTGCTCCCCAGGATGCCAACGCTATCCTGATTCCGAAGCCCATCGCTGACGAGGCTATGGATGCTGCCAGCTGTATCGGTTGTGGTGCTTGTGTGGCTGCTTGTAAGAACGGTTCTGCTATGCTGTTCGTTTCTGCCAAGGTGAGCCAGCTGAACCTGTTGCCCCAAGGCAAACCGGAAGCATTGCGCCGTGCCAAGGCTATGTTGAGCAAGATGGACGAACTCGGTTTCGGTAACTGTACAAACACTCGTGCGTGCGAAGCTGAATGCCCGAAGAATGTTTCCATCAGCAACATTGCTCGCCTGAACCGCGACTTTATCATTGCGAAACTGAAAGACTAATCCGGTCTTTCTGCAAATAATATAGGATGCGCTTCGGATAAACCTTTTGAGCAAGCTCAGATTTATCACTCAGCTTTCACTATATTTGATTAATATCACAAGAGACTCCTCTGCCGGGAAACCGCCGGAGGAGTTTTTTTATGACATGCCGTTTACTTCAGATAAATTGCCGGCACGCAAGCTACGGGGAGAAGCCCCGAAATTCTTTTTGCAGAAATTGGAAAAATGAGGCAGCGATTCAAAGCCATATTTATAGCAAATCTCTGATATAGAAGCATCCGTATAACGAAGTTCATAAACCACGCTTTCCTTCCTCCGTTCCATCATCCACTCGTACACCGGTTGATGAAAAACAGAATTGAATATACGCCGGAAAGTAGCTACTGTATATCCTCCCAACTGGGCAAGTTCCTCTACCGTCTTGACTTTGGCATGATTCTGCAAGACAAAGTAGTGGAAGGAATTAGTATACTGGGCAAGAGGATGTATCAGCATGGAAAGCTCATAGTCGGAGTAGTAATTTCCAAGAATGAAAGCAAGTTCTTTCCGTTTGAAACAAAGCATTTCCCGGCAAATCTTCTCCTCGGACAAATAGGCCTTGGAACTTTCCAGAAAGAGCTGCAACTCGGGAGTAATGGTCAAAGGATAGAATATCAATGGAGGGGTAACCTCTTTCATAATATGGTTATACCGGTCCTCACAGAAGAATTCAGGCTTACTGAACCGGTAACAAACGCATTCCACATCCGTCATGGCAAGTATTTCGTACTTGGAACCAATAGCTTGAAGGATGAACTCACCTGCATGCAACACAGTTCCCGCATACTCCTTACTGTTGACAAGCACTTCTCCTTTCAGCAGGAAAATTATAATATTTTCCTCACACTTTCGCGCCGGCAGATGGAATCCTCTGGGGTGGGAAGCATATATTATTGCATTGTCCACAGCCTTGGGACATTGAGCGCATTGTTTTTTACCTCTGCAAGCAGAAGAGTTGGGCATCGGCAAGTAGATTTGTTTGTTTGTTGCAGTGACAAAAATAGATAAATAATACTCATAAAAGAAACATTCCCCGAAAACTTTCATAAAGAAGTTTCGGGGAATGAATAAAATAGAAGTAATTCAGTTTTTTATTGCGGACAGTGCCGTTTTATTTTTCCACGTTCGTATCATCAGCCGTACTCCATGGACCAACTTCAGGTACAAAGGTTACTTTTGCCGCCTTATTGGCCAGCGTCAGCGTATAACGTATCTTTTTGCCTTCACCCCAGGCTTGTGTATCATTCAAGTCAATGGCGGAAGTTACAGTATCAAGAAGAACGTCTTTCTCATAGATGTCATAGACAACATTGATTTTGGCATTCGTATCCAACGTCTGGGGCATCAACATCCAGGCTGCATTCATTTCCACACCCGTTGTATTCACTTCCAATGCACTGCCGGCAATCGTATGCGCATAAGTGGCTGTTCCTTCTTGTGACTTCCATGTTGAATCATCAAAACCATAAGTTCCCTTATTGTGCACGCCGGATATTGTAAGTGTTTTCAGTTTATAAGTCAAAGCGTCGGCTGCCTTGACAGTGAAATTTATTTGGGTCAGTATATGGCCGAATTTCAAAGATACCCCACTGGCATTTGATGCCTTGGTTGCATCCGTCGCTTTCGCGGCTACCAAGTCCGTTTGGGCAGCTACATCTGCTACCGTATAAGTAATGGAAGGATATATAGCACCAGCAGCCGGTTGATTGTACGTCAAGGCTCCGGTACCCGGATTCCCGTAAGCAAAGAACTGCAAGTTATCCGTCATTGGCCAATAATATGTTCCCCCAGTCAAACTCCAGTTGGGAGCACTATAGGTTACTTTAACATCTGTCATGAATTCCTTCATCGCATCAAAAGTCGCAACGGAGGCCATTGCTGTCGCTCCCGTATTATAAGCATACACAGTGAACCCTACCTTCTGCAATTCCGGCAAATCAGTCACTGTGGCTCTCGTAGTGTTACCCACTACTGTTCCCAATTTAATCTCCGCCTTTTGTCCGGCATTCTCTATCTCCTCACTTTCCGAGCAACTCATTACTGCTGCTGCAGCCAAAGCCAAAAATAAAACCTTCTTCATAATTGTCTGTTATTAAAGTTAATATATTTATTTGTCTGTTTGCTATCAATTCACCGGTAGCTCCACATCCGTCTCATCATCCCAATCGTCCACATCGCCACCAATCCCTCCATCTCCTTCATCGGTTCCCGGTTCCAAATCATCCACCACAACCTTGTCCTCCGGTACGGGAACCTCGATATGGATTTCCGACCCAGGAACGCCCACATCAGGTTCTTCTTCGCCTCCTCCCGAGGGAGGAGCTGTTTCAATCACTTCCGTGATATCCACCTTCACCTCTTGAACCGTTTTATCTCGTTTCACAATCTTCAGTGTCAGCAACATAGGACTATCCGCACGGGTCTTGGTATCTTTCAGTAATACAAAACTGGAGAAATGCCCCCATAAAAGCCCGTTTTCACGCTTTGTATTCACACATATAGGTACCTCGCTCAAATGGCAAGCACGGTTGCCTATAAAGTAACTTCCGTTCAAGCCGTCCACATGGCAGATGATGCTCGATATTCTATCCCATCCTTCCACCTTTATATCAAAGGAATAATGGTCCACTACCGCTTCCGGCTTCCAGTCCAACGGAAGCGCCACATCACTCTGCCTTATTTCCACCTCGTCCAAAGCCACCACATACAAAGGGTCGGGCGACCAAACCATATCTTCGTGTACATCCAGCCCCGTACAGTGTCCCGTAAAAGCCTCAATCGTCTCATAACTCTCGTCGCCCCGTATCTGTATACTCTCCGTATTGAAGTTATAGGCCACCACCGCATACTTCCCCGGCGGTACCTTCACCTCACCCCCTCCGGCAGGCAGATAACTTTCAACCTTTCTCCCCTGAGTATCTTTCGGATAGAAGATAATCCGCATGGTCTGCGGCAGCTTATCCGTCACCCCTTTCCAATCCAGTTTAATCTGTACTCCGCTAACGGGATAATCATCCAGCATATCGCGGAAGTCACAGCTTCCCAGCATTGGCAACAGCCCGAAGAACAGCCAGAGAATCATATGCCGTGCATCTTTCATACCACTCATCTCCCCGACGTTAGAAGCCATACCAAAGAAATTTTTGCTTTTGTCGGCCCGATAAAGTGATACTTTCCACTGCTGACCCAAACCAAGTCATTTCCATAAGAAGTATATTTCCTGTACTCCGTATCCAAGTATCCAATGCCCACACTGAATTCAATCGCCAGATGCCGAGCCAGTGGACGCACGTATCCATAAGTTATTCCTGCAGCTGCGTAATACTTCCCCCGGTATCCCTTCTCCTTTTTCAACTGAAAATCATAGGTACCTCCTTCGGCATATGCTCCCAGGAAGTGTCCGGACAATCTTCCGCGCGTATGGCGGTTTCCCAACCAGTAACGCGCCTCTGTCCCTCCCGAAAGGAGCTGATAGCAGAAATTACATCCGCTGTCAGACCACCAAGGGCATTTGTACTCAACATTCAAAGACCACCTCTTTCCCAATGGCAGCTCCACTTCTATGTTCGGAGCCAAGGCCAGGTCGTAAAGCAAATTATTTTTTAACGCCAGCACCGTTTTACAAGTATGGCTATGGGATTCTACCGACTTATTCTGCCCTATTACCTGCCCCGACATCATGCAAAAAAGGAGTAGCCAAAAGACATATATAAAAATGCGTTTTCCCATAATTTCGCGTTGTATACAAACAAAAGTAGAAGATAATTACCGAATAAAAATCACTTTCCATCACTCTTTTCAAAGGCTGAAAGGTTCTGTGAAACGATTGAAACAGATTTGCAACTTCTGCCTTATCCGGGACGCTGTGAATAGATTCTTCTCTCTCAAAAAGTCAATCCGTGTGCGAAAACAGTAAAATTCAGTGAAAGAAATACAAAAGAAGTAGCAGGAACATTCTGAAATTTGGAAGATAACAACGGGAACCTTACATTTGTAATGTGATTTTTTTCATAGTATTAGATTTAAGGTTAACAAAGGTTGGAGTACAGCGGTACTCCTTTTTTTATGCCCATACGTTTCTCCGAATGACAAAAAATAGCTATCTTCGATGGCTTTTATAACTGTTAAAGAAGAAAACATCACCACTTGAGCCCATTATGAAAAAACCGGTACTCGCATTGCTTTCCATAATCCTACTTACCGCAGGATGTTCCCAACGGCCTGCCGCCACCACCAAGATACCCCTAACCAGCGCACACCGTGGTGCCGCCACCATCGCTCCCGAAAACACAATGGCATCCGTAGATTCGTGCATCAAATACGGTGTAGGCAATATAGAATGCGATGTCTGCATCAGTAAGGACAGTGTCTTCTACGTACTGCACGATTCCACCCTCGACCGTACCACCAACGGTACCGGCGCCATCTCCCAATGGCTGTCCGCCGACATCGACACACTGGATGCCGGCTCTTGGTTTGCGCCCCGATTTGCCGGACAACGGGTACTACGTCTTACCGACCTGCTACGCAAGGCCAAAGAGCACGGTTTAAGAATCACCATCGACTACCGCAACGGCGGTCTGCACCAATTACTGGATCTGATAAAGGACGAAGGCATGCTGGAAAACTGCAACTTCACCTTCAGCAAGGAGTATCATGCCAAATGCTTCAGAAAGATGGCACCCGAGGTAAGAACCCTGCAAGCCTACATCAAAAGTGAAAAGGACATAGAGCATGTCGTAAAGGAACTGCATCCCGACATCGCTGTCGTCTGGATTGACTCCCTTACCCCACAATTCGTAAAGAAATGCCGTGAGCACAACCTGCAGGTACTGGCACTCGTCCTGGGGCTGGACGACAAGACGGAAGAGAACCAGAAGGCAGTCGACCTGGGGGTAGACATCATAGCGACGGACCACCCGGAAAAGTTCATCATGAAATACGGGAAACCGTCCATATAAGGCAAGAGACCTGCCGCGCTCAAGTCAGCAAGTGATAGACACCACCCACCATTGCCTTGACCACTCCCTTCATCTCCAATTCAAAAAGCAAGGCACTCATCCGGTTGACGGGTATGTCCGCTTCCACCACCATCGCATTGATATGGAGGTCTCCCTGCCGCATAAGGATGCGCATAACAAGCTCCTCCTCTTCTGTCAGTTCCGGAAAGAGATTACGCTGAATACCTTCTGTCCGGGCAGGCTGCTCCGCTACGGCCCAGCCCATAATCTGCACAAACTCTTCCGCACTCTGGATAAGGGCGGCCTTGTTGTCGCGTATCAACCGGTTACAACCGATGGAAGATTCGTCCGTAACACGCCCCGGAACGGCAAAGCAGTCACGATGGTATCCCTCCGCCAACTCTGCAGTGATAAGGGAACCTCCCTTTGCGGCAGACTCCACCACAATGGTAGCATCACTCATACCCGCCACAATACGGTTGCGGCTGACGAAATTATGCTTGTCCGGATTCGTCCCGGTAAGGAATTCGGTCAGCAGTCCGCCTTGTGCCAGCATGTCGATGGCTGTTTTCCGGTGGACATACGGATAGATGCGGTCCAGTCCGTGAGCAAGGACAGCAACGGTAGGGAGATGATTTGCCAAAGCGGCCCGATGGGCATGGATATCTATCCCGTAAGCCAGTCCGCTTACTACCAGCACATCGGGACAAAGAACGGCCAAATCGCGCAGGAAGTCGGCACAGAATTGCTTGCCGTAATCGGTGGCACGGCGTGTACCTACCATATCGATGACATGCAGGCGGTTGAAATCGGTGTTTCCTTTAAAGAAAAGTACAATCGGCGCATCCTCACATTCGCGCAAGCGGGAAGGGTAAGCCTCATCCTTCAACGTCAGGCAGGAAAGACGATTCTTCTCTACAAACTCCATCTCCTGCTCGGCACGCAGAAAGGCAGCGGGACAATCAAGAGCCGTCACTACCCCCGGATTCACACCGGGCATGATTTCGGGGAGCTCCTTCCGCCGACTGAATACTTCGGCAGCACTGCCCATACCCTCTATTAAACGCTTTGCCCCGATATGTCCTATACCGGGGCAAAGTGTGAGAGCTATGCTGCAAATCCGTTCGTCACTGTTCATTCCACCACAGATTACACAGATTCACACGGATTGAGATAAGGGGCAAAGAGACGGTCGAACAGTTCGCTATCGCTTAACCGTCCGTTCACCACACATACGGTTTCAACTATGCCTTTGAGACAGACTTTGCCGTCGGAAGCACGGAAGATATCTTGGTAAAAGACGTACTTGATACCCTCCTTCTTCATGTAGAGTTTGGAGACAAACTCGTCACCACTCCTCAGGGGAGTCTTGAAAGCCATATTGATACGTGCCACTACCGGGTCTACCCCCTGCTCGTGCAGTCCGGCAAAGCTGACGCCGGCACTCAACAGAAACTCATGGCGCGTATGCTCCAGATAATGCTGATAATTGGCATTATTGACGATGCCTTGCAGGTCGCATTCATAGTCGCGCACCTTCATGGGAAGTTCATAGATATAATTCATATTTACTATTGGACTATTTGATACTTAGCCACGTTGTTTCTCCACATCCAAGCCTTTGAACTTCTTCAGTTCCTCTACGCTGACCAGCTTGTAGAGTTTGTCACTGGGACGTATTTTCACCGATTTCATCGAGAAATGCTGGCCTTTCTTTACAGTCTGCACGGGTTTCAAATCGACGCGTGCCTCGTCCAAAGTGACGAATTCGGCACCCGTTGTGGGACCCGTAATCAGCAACTTGTCGCCTACGCTCACTTCGGCTGCTTCTACCAGGAACTCTGCCACACCGATGTTTGAGAAGTAGCGGATGCCCTTACCCACATAGATTTTACGTTCCGTAGCGGCAGAGCCGTAGTTCTTGGTCCATTCGCCCAAGCGTTGTCCCAGGTAGTAGCCGTCCCAGAAACCACGATTGAAGACCGTCTTCAAACGTTCGTCCCACCGGGCAATCTTCTCATCGGTGAATGTATCGTCCAGATAGGAACGGATGGCTTCTTTGTAACACTCCACTACCGTGCGCACGTACTCGGGTCCGCGGGCACGTCCTTCTATTTTGAAAACACGAACACCTGCATCCAGCATCTTGTTCATGAAGTGGATAGTTTTTAAGTCTTTGGGGGACATGATGTATTGGTTGTCCACCTCCAATTCCACATTCGTCTCCTTGTCGCGCACCGTATAACTACGGCGGCATACCTGCATGCAGGCACCGCGGTTGGCGGAGTGGTTCATTTCATGCAATGAGAGATAACACTTTCCGCTGACTGCCATGCAAAGCGCACCGTGACAGAACATCTCTATACGTATCTGCTCTCCACTGGGACCGCAGATATTCTCCTCACGGATATGTCGGTAGATTTCTGCCACCTGCTCCAAATTCAGCTCACGCGCCAGCACCACCACATCGGCAAACTGTGCATAGAAGCGCAGGGCTTCCACGTTGCTGATGTTGAGCTGTGTGCTGAGGTGTACCTCCTGCCCTATCTGCCGGGCATAGCTCATCACTGCCACATCAGCGGCAATGACTGCCGAGATGCCTGCCGCCTTTGCCGCATCTACAATGGTACGCATCAGCGGAATGTCATGGTCGTATATAATGGTATTGACGGTGAGGTAGCTCTTCATGCCATGTTCGTCGCACGTCCGGGCTATTTCCCGCAAATCGTCGATAGTGAAGGTATTTGCCGAACGGGCACGCATGTTCAGGTTCTCGATACCGAAATAGATGGAGTCGGCACCTGCTTGTATGGCTGCTGCGAGAGATTCGCGCGAGCCTACCGGTGCCATGATTTCGAAGTCACTGATTGAGTGTTTCATCATTTCTTTTTGAATTAGAGTATGCAAAGGTAGGCTTTTTTCTGTACTTTTGCGGACAAATCCGCTTAGATTATGAAGATTAAAGATATAGACCTGGGCCCACGCCCCGTATTCCTCGCCCCGATGGAGGACGTCACCGACCCTGCTTTCCGCCTGATGTGCAAGCACTTCGGAGCAGACATGGTATATACCGAGTTCGTTTCTGCCGATGCCTTGATACGCTCCGTAGGCAAGACCCAGCAGAAACTGAACATCAGCGATGAAGAGCGGCCCGTAGCCATACAGATATACGGACGGGACACCGCCACCATGGTAGAAGCCGCCCGCATTGTGGAGCAGGCACATCCGGACACGCTGGACATCAACTTCGGCTGCCCCGTGAAGCGCGTTGCCGGCAAGGGTGCCGGTGCCGGTATGCTACAGAACATTCCGCTGATGCTGGAAATCACCCGTGCCGTGGTAGATACCGTGAAGATTCCCGTCACCGTGAAGACCCGCCTGGGCTGGGATGCCAACAGTAAAATCATCGTAGACCTTGCCGAGCAGTTGCAGGACTGCGGCATTGCCGCCCTCACCATCCACGGCCGTACCCGCGCCCAGATGTATACCGGCGAGGCGGACTGGACACTTATCGGCGAGGTGAAAAAGAACCCACGCATGCACATTCCCATCATCGGCAACGGTGATATCACCACTCCCCAACGGGCCAAAGAATGCTTCGACCTCTACGGTGTGGACGCCATCATGATAGGCCGTGCCAGCTTCGGCCGCCCGTGGTTCTTTAAGGAAGTGAAGCATTATTTGGAGACGGGCGAAGAACTCCCTCCGCTGAGTTCCGAATGGCGGCTGAACGTACTCCGCCAGGAAGTGGAAGACAGCGTCAACCTGCTGGATGAACGACGGGGCATACTGCACGTGCGCCGCCACCTGGCAGCAAGCCCGCTCTTCAAAGGGATTCCCAATTTCCGCGACACCCGGATAGCCATGCTGCGGGCAGAGACGAAGGAGGAACTGTACCGCATCTTCGAAGAGATAGAGCCGTTGCTGCCATAGGAGAAAACCGCATACGATTTTTACCATCGAGTCCGATACTTGAGCAATCATCCTCACGCCCCTTCTTGAATAGCTTCTGAGAGGGGGGCTATTCAGACGCAGATGACACGCTTTGTTGCCATCCGCATAACTCACTGTCTGTCAGCAAGAAATTTTGCCAACCACTTGCCTTGCCCTTGGCAAACTTTTGCCATGCCTATGGCAAAGTTTTGCCAACGCGGTGGCAAAGCCTTGCCAATGGGAAGGCAAAACCTTACCAACAAGGAGGCAAGAAAAAAAACATTGTTTCTTTGGCAGAAAGAAACAAGTCCCTATATTCGTCTTCCCAAGAAAGAAAGAATCCCATAAATATGTCTTTATGAAAAAGAAAAAACTGCTCAAACAGCTCATCGTAAACTTCCAGCATTCACTTCCGGCAGAAGTTTATCCGCGTACATTGGTATTGCCCACAGACAGTGGAAAGATAATCACCGTGCCCGACTAGCGGAACATCGGCTGCGCAAACCATCGCTTGAACATCCACGTGGCCAGGATATAAATGCCGAAAGCCGATACGAAACCCACGATAGAGTCTATCAGGTAATGTGCCTGGATATAGACCGTAGCCCCGCACAACAGCAGATAGAAAGGAAACAAGCAGGCAAACAGACGCTTGCTGCCACGCCATGCCATAATCATCAGTACCGTAGACATTCCGACGTGCGAACTGGGAAAAGCAGCCGTGGGGCGCTCACCCACCTGCTGGGAACTCTCCACCAGGTTGTAGAAGAAGCCGTGCTCATAGCCCGGACCGGGAAGAAGTTCCTGATGGTGATGGAAATAGTCACCGATGGACGGAAAGATACCTTGCGCCACATGGTCGCTTCCAATGGCGGGGAAGTAGAACTGCGGCCCGGCAACGGGGACGAAGATATAAATAAGGTAATAGATGAAGAAAGCGGTGACGATGACGAACGAAACCTTCTCGAAAAGGTCGAAACGATAAAGGAAATACCACACCACCACCAGCAGAATCATCGGATAATAGAAGAAGTACCCCATATTGAACGGCTCGCTCACCCACATCTGCGGAAACCTTTCACAGAACCACACAGCAGGCTGTCCGCCAAACATCCACTGCTCCACCGACGCGAACACGTGGTCGAGATTGGGGAATATCCGGTTGAACTCAAAGGTGTCGGGATACCAATAGGAAAGCAGTGACATCTGGATGGCTATGCGCACAAAGGCAGAGAACTTGCAGGGTGCCAGCCGGTAAAGATACATCAGCAGGAACGTCATACCCGCAATGACAACACGGTCTGCAAGCATCTGCACCGGATGATCCATTTCCTGAAAAAGAAACAGAATGAGAATGGAAGTCAGCAAATTGTATATCAGCGTAATCTTCTCTACCGCAAAAAGCCCCTTACGGGTTTCTACCCTTTTAAATAAATCTAAAGCCATCCCTTATCCTTATACCAGGCAATGGTTTCCTTTACACCCCGTTCCAGGTCGTACTCAGGACTGAAGCCCAGTTCCTCGACGGCCGGTGTGATGTCACACTGCCAGTTGCGTTGTTTCATTATTCTATACTTGTCCGAATTGAGCGTACTGGTCTTGTTCTGCCGCTTCGCCCAAAATTCAGCGAGCAAAGATACGACTTTCAATACAATTAACGGACATCTCAAGCGAATAACAAACGGATTGCCCAATTCTTTCCTTATCAAATCGGAAAAAGCACGGCTGCTATACACCTTCCCGTCAGCCAGGAAATAGGCGCGGCGGGACACCTGCTTCTCTATCCCGAGGAAGACGGCTTGCACGATATCCTTTACATATACAAACGTCAAGTCCTGGCGGCAGAAGCCTACAGAAAAGTCCGTATGCTGCCGGATGGACTTTGCCATAAGATAATAATCCTTCTCACGCGGCCCGTATACACCCGTCGGCCGGTAGATGACGTAGGGGAAACCCGGAATACTCTGCAAATAAAGTTCTGTTTTCAGTTTACTGAGTCCGTAGGCGGTATTGGGTGAAGGGGGGTCACTCTCCATAATCGGGTCGTAGGTCCTCTCGCGTACCGGGCCGAACACACTCAGCGTACTGATGAAGATAAACTGCTTGGGAATCATGTTCAGCTCCCTCAGCGTATCGATGAAGTATTTGGTCTGCAGATAATTCACCAAATCGAATTCGTTCTTGTCCACACACTTCGTCACACCGGCACAATGGACAATATAATCAAACTTATTGTAGGTCCCTTTATGTCCCGAGAGTTGTGCCCTCAGTTCATTGGGGTGCGCAAAGTCCAGTTCGAGGAAATGTATCTTGCGGTCACGCAGATACTCGCGGCTGCTGGACGAACGTACACCCGCCCACACACCGAACTTGCGCTTCAACGCCTCCTCCACGATGAAACTTCCGATAAATCCGCTTGCTCCTGTAATTAAAATCGATTCCACTTCTTCAGTTACAAATTACTAATTACTTTTCATCCGGTCCGTCACCTTGACGCTCCTTGTGTTACTCTGTCGCCTCGTTACTCTTCTTCACCGGCTCCACATGGATGCTGACCAGTGTTCCTTTGCCGAACTGCCTTTTCAACTTGTTCTCCACCGCCGTTGCCGTCTCGTGGGCTTCCTCCAGCGAGATGCTGCCATCCATACGCACATGCACCTCGATGGCACAATAACTGCCGATGCGACGCGTACGAAGGTGATGCGGCGAGCTGATACCGGGAAAAGAGAGAATTGTCTTTATTATCTCATCCTCTACCTCGGCAGGCAATGATTTCTCCAACAGTTCGTCCACACACGGTATCAACAATTGCACAGCCACCTTCATAATGAAGAAGCTGACAATAACCGCCGCCACCGGGTCCAGCACCCGCCAATGGTCACCCAAAAGAATGGCTCCACCTATCCCCACTGCCGTGCCTATGGATGAAAGCGCATCACTCCGGTGATGCCAGGCATTGGCAACAACCGCCTGCGAATTCAACTTCCTGCCCTTGAATACGGTATATTGATAAAGCACTTCCTTGAAAACGATGGATACCAATGCAGCCACCAGTGCCAGTATACCGGGTTCCTGCAGAGAGCCGCCTTGCAGGAAGCGGTAAATGGAGGAAGCCCCGTTCCAGAAAATGCCGAATCCCACAAACAACAGAAAAATACCGATAATGGCAGTTGCCAGCGTCTCGTACTTGCCATGACCGTAATCGTGTCCTTCATCTTCGGGCTTTGCCGAAATGCGCACAAAAACAATGACAATAATATCTGTAATGAAATCCGACAAAGAATGTACCGCATCCGCCAGCATGGCGGCACTGTGACCTACAATACCTGCAAAGAATTTGAAGACAAGCAAGAGAAAGTTTACCACACTTCCCACAACCGTCACCCGGTAAATGTCTTTTTCCCGTGTGGCATCTGCTTTTTTGTTCAGAGTTTGCATTTCCATCTGCTTTTCGTCTAAGGTACAGCCTATCTTCACTTTGTGTGCAAATATAGTACATAAATCCATTACAATCTGTCGTTCCTTCATTATTTTCAATAGAATGATAATATTTTGAAGTCTGAGTGAACGAAGGAACGTATTTATTTGTTTACTTTGCAAGAGGTAATCACCACAGATTACACAGATTGACACAGAATCTCTATTTATACATAAAATACATCATAACATTATGGCCAAAAAGAAAGAAAAGAAAGCCGGCAAACGCATGAAGAAGAAAGAGCTCGTCAAAGTACTGCTGGAATTCTTCCACACAAAGCAAGACGAAGTATTATCCCTGAAATACATCTTTGAACAACTCCACCTCACCACACATCCGCTGAAGATGCTGTGCATGGACATCTTGTCCGAACTGTCGATGGACGACTACATCACAGAAGTGGACAAGCACAAATACAAGCTGAACAACCACGGCGTGGAAATGACCGGAACCTTCCAGCGCAAGAGCAACGGCAAGAATTCCTTTATACCGGAAGGTGGAGGCGAACCGATATTCGTGGCCGAACGCAACTCGGCACACGCCATGAACAATGATAAAGTGCGTATCGCCTTCTATGCCAAGCGTCGCGGACGCGAAGCCGAAGGAGAAGTCATCGAGATACTGGAACGTGCCAACGACACCTTCGTGGGTACCCTGGAAGTTGCCAAGTCATACGCTTTCCTTGTAACGGAAAACCGTACGCTTGCCAACGACATCTTCATCCCCAAAGAAAAGTTGAAAGGCGGCAAGACGGGCGACAAAGCCATCGTAAAGGTGGTGGAATGGCCCGACAAAGCCAAGAACCCCATCGGCCAGGTAATCGATATCCTGGGGCGCGCAGGAGACAATACCACCGAGATGCACGCCATCCTGGCGGAATTCGGCCTGCCCTATGTCTACCCCGCTGCCGTAGAGAAAGCTGCCGACAAGATACCCGCCGAAATCTCCGCCGAGGAAATAGCCCGACGTGAGGACTTCCGGGGTGTGACCACCTTCACCATCGACCCCAAGGATGCCAAGGACTTCGACGACGCCCTCTCCATCCGCAAACTGAAAGGGGGACTTTGGGAAGTAGGCGTACACATTGCCGACGTGACCCACTACGTGAAAGAGGGCGGCATCATAGACAAGGAAGCCGAGAAGCGTGCCACATCCGTCTACCTCGTAGACCGCACCATCCCAATGCTCCCCGAACGGTTGTGTAATTTCATCTGTTCACTCCGCCCCGACGAAGAGAAGCTTGCCTACTCCGTCATCTTTGAAATGACGGAAAAAGGCGAAGTGAAGAACTCACGCGTGGTACATACCGTCATCAAGAGCGACCGCCGCTTCACCTACGAAGAAGCCCAGGAGATTATAGAAACCGGCAAAGGAGACTTCCAGGAAGAGGTGCTCCAACTGGATAAGCTTGCCAAAATACTGCGTGAGAACCGCTTTAAGGCAGGAGCCATCAACTTCGACCGCTACGAAGTGAAGTTCGAAATTGACGAGAAGGGCAAACCCGTCAGCGTCTACTTCAAGGAGTCGAAAGATGCCAACAAGCTGATAGAGGAGTTCATGCTGCTTGCCAACCGCACCGTAGCCGAAAAGATAGGCCGCGTGCCCAAAGGCAAGAAAGCCAAAGTGTTGCCATACCGTATTCACGACCTCCCCGACCCGGAGAAGCTGGACAACCTGGCACAGTTCATCGCCCGTTTCGGCTACAAGCTGCGTACCAGCGGTACAAAGACCGACATCTCCAAGTCCATCAACCACCTGCTGGACGACATCCAGGGCAAGAAGGAGGAGAACTTGATTGAAACCGTCTCCATCCGCGCCATGCAGAAGGCACGCTACTCCGTGCATAACGTGGGGCACTATGGTTTGGCTTTCGATTACTATACCCATTTCACCTCGCCCATCCGCCGCTATCCGGATATGATGGTACACCGTCTGCTCACCAAGTACTTGGACCAGGGAGGCCGCACCGTGTCCGAACAGAAATACGAAGCCCTCTGCGAACACAGCAGCAGCATGGAGCAGATAGCCTCCAACGCGGAACGCGCCTCCATCAAGTACAAGCAAGTAGAATTCATGACCGAACGCCTGGGACAGACCTTCGACGGTGTCATCTCCGGCGTAACGGAATGGGGACTCTACGTGGAGCTGAATGAGAACAAGTGCGAAGGCATGATTCCCATCCGCGACCTCGACGATGACTATTACGAATTCGATGAAAAGAACTACTGCCTGCGCGGACGCCGCAAAAATAAAATTTATAGTCTGGGAGATGCCATTACCATTAAGGTGGCACGCGCTAACTTGGAAAAGAAGCAGCTGGACTTTGCACTGGTGTAACCTCACCCCCGACCCCTCTCCGAAAGAGAGGGGAGAGGAGAGCAATGAATTGAAAACTTGCGAAACTTGAGTGAAGTGAAATAAAGAATAACCCTACAATATTAAATATCCCCACTTCCCCACTCCCCTCTCTTTCGGAGAGGGGCCGGGGGTGAGGCTTTGCACATGAAGACAATTACTATTACAGACCCTACACAGATTGAGGAAATTATCCGTAAATGCCCATACTGCATAGTGGGCATCACAGACCTTGAAGGAAACCCATATGCGGTTCCCATGGACTTTGCCTATCAAGACGGGGTAATATACTTGCATTCCGGCCCGGAAGGCAGTAAAGTGGAGATGGTAACAAAGCACCCGCAAGTTTGCATCACCTTCTGCGAAGGACACGAGCTGGTTTATATGCACCGGCAAGTGGCATGCAGCTACAGCATGAAGTCGCGCAGTGTTATCTGTCGTGGGAAAGTACACTTCGTGGAAGACATGGAAGAGAAGCGACGCGTACTCGACATGCTGATGAAGCAATATACGGAAAATGAATGCAAATATGCCGAACCCGCCGTACGCAATGTCAAGATATGGGAAGTGAAAGTAGAGAAAATAAGCTGCCGGTCATTCGGGTTAAGACCAAGCGAACTATAAATACCATCTGCCGGTCACCTGCTCCACATTGATGGAGCGGATAACCGGCAGAAATATTTACTTTTACAACGGATATTCCTCAAATGCATACAACAGCGTCGAAAGATACCGTTCTCCCGTATCGGGCAGCAGCGCTACAATCGTCTTTCCTTCATTCTCGGGCAACCGTGCCAAGCGGGTAGCTGCAGCAACGGCAGCTCCCGAAGAGATGCCGACCAACAATCCCTCATACTTCGCCAGTTCGCGGCCCGTACGTATGGCGTCATCATTGGATACCTGCAGAACTTCGTCTATTACGGCACTGTTATAGTTCTTCGGCACAAATCCGGCACCGATACCTTGTATTTTATGGGGACCGGGCTTCCCACCGGAAAGTACGGGAGAATCTTCGGGCTCCACAGCCACAATCTTTACCTTCGGGTTATTGGCTTTCAAGGCTGCACCCACACCACTCACTGTGCCTCCCGTCCCTACACCGGCCACGAAAATATCCACCCGGCCGTCTGTATCACGCCAGATTTCTTGTCCGGTAGTACGCTCGTGCATTGCCGGATTGGCAGGATTGTCAAATTGCTGTAGAATCAGCGAGCCGGGGTTGGCGGCTTTCAGTTCTTCGGCACGGGCTATTGCGCCTTTCATACCGTCGGCACCCGAAGTCAGCACCAGTTCCGCACCAAGGGCTTTCAAGAGGTTGCGGCGTTCCAAACTCATCGTGTCGGGCATCGTCAGTATCAGCTTGTAACCTTTGGCGGCGGCCACAAAAGCCAGCCCTACGCCCGTATTCCCACTGGTAGGTTCGATGATGGTGGCACCAGGCTTCAACAGCCCTTTTGCCTCGGCATCTTCTATCATGGCAAGCGCCACGCGGTCCTTCACACTGCCGGCAGGGTTAAAATATTCCAATTTGGCAATAACACGGGCTTTCAGACCCTTATTCTTGTTATAATTATTCAACTCCAGCAAGGGAGTGTTGCCTACCAGGTCGGTAAGGCGTTCTGCTATCTTCTTCATAATCCAACTGTTTTTAAATTCCTCATTCCCCTAAGGGAAAAGACTAACAATCCGGAGTGGAACGAGGTATGTTATTTCTTACAAGACAAAAGTAGCGCAAAATTGGTTCGTAGAAAATACCACAAATATGGTAAATACGTACTATAAATGAGGGATATGTAGGATATTTGACGAGTATTTCCTATCTTTGTTGCCACTTTTAAACTTAAGGATATCATAATGAGTCCACTCAACTTTACCCACATTTTGACACAAGCAGTCGATGAGCTATCGGAAAGCGAATCATACAAAGGACTGTTTCACCAGCATACGGACGGCAACCCGCTGCCTTCGGCAAAAGTGCTGCGCGACATCATCGAACTGGCGCGAGCCATCATCTTCCCCGGATATTTCGGAAATTCTACGGTCAACAGCCGTACGGTGACTTACCATATCGGTGTCAATGTCGAACGCTTGTTCGACCTGCTGACCGAGCAAATCCTTGCCGGCCTCTGCTTTGCAGGCGACGGCGAATGCAACTGTTGTACCGAGCTCCAACGGGAAGAAGCCGCCTTATTGGCTGCCAAGTTCATCAGCAACCTGCCGGCAATGAGACGTACACTCGCCACAGATGTGGAAGCCGCCTACAACGGTGACCCCGCCGCACAGTCGTTCGGCGAAGTCATCAGCTGCTATCCGGCCATCCGCGCCATCAGCAACTACCGCATCGCACACGAGTTGCTCAAGTTGGGTGTTCCCCTCATTCCCCGCATCATCACCGAGATGGCGCACAGTGAAACGGGAATCGATATCCATCCAGGAGCGGAAATAGGTGGTTATTTTACCATCGACCACGGTACGGGTGTGGTAATCGGCGAGACCTGCATCATCGGCAACAACGTGAAGCTGTACCAGGGTGTGACCCTCGGTGCCAAGAGCTTCCCGCTAGACGAAGACGGCAAGCCCATCAAGGGTATTCCCCGCCATCCCATTCTGGAAGACAATGTGATAGTCTATTCCAACGCCACCATATTGGGACGCATCACCATCGGACAAGGAGCCACCGTAGGCGGCAATATCTGGGTGACAGAAGATGTTCCCGCAGGAGCAAGGATTGTACAGACAAAGGCCAAGAAGTAAGTCACAAACAACCAATAAACAATTAAAATCGTAAATAACTCAAATCAGCAGTTCAAGTAGTTAAATGGTTATCAGCCACTAATGAGAGAAACGAGTGACAACTACCCAGATTGCCGATTCACATAAAGTAAATGCATAGATGAGCGAACAATCTTTTGAAATGATTGCCAAAACCTTCCAAGGACTGGAAGAGGTACTGGCACAAGAGCTGACTGCACTGGGCGCCAACGAAATAGAAATAGGCCGCCGCATGGTATCTTTCAGTGGTGATAAGGAAATGATGTACAAGGCAAACTTCTGCCTGCGTACAGCCATCCGGATACTGAAACCCATCAAACACTTCACAGCCAAGGATGCCGACGAGGTTTACGAACAGATTAAAGCCATCCGATGGGAAGACTATCTGGATACGGACAAGACCTTTGCCGTGGACGCGGTTGTATTCAGTGAAGAGTTCCGTCATTCCAAGTTCGTTTCCTACAAGGTGAAGGATGCCATCGTGGACTATTTCCGCGAGAAGACCGGCGAACGTCCCGGCGTGCGTGTCAACAAACCGGACGTGCTGCTGAACATACACATTGCCGAAACCAAATGTACGCTGTCTCTCGACTCCAGCGGCGAATCGCTGCACCGCCGCGGTTATCGCCAGGAAGCAGTAGAGGCCCCGCTGAATGAGGTGCTGGCCGCCGGCATGATATTGATGACCGGCTGGCGTGGCGAATGTGACCTGATAGACCCGATGTGTGGTTCGGGACCCATTCCCATCGAAGCGGCGCTGATTGCACGCAACATCGCTCCGGGCGTATTCCGCAAGGAGTTCGCTTTCGAGAAGTGGGTGGATTTTGACCAGGAGCTGTTCGACACGATATACAATGACGACAGCCAGGAACGTGAATTTACGCATAAGATATACGGTTACGACAACAGCCCGAAGGCAAACGAAATTGCCACACACAATATAAAGGCTGCCGGCGTAAGCAAGGACGTGGTATTGAAGCTGCAACCTTTCCAGCAATTCGAGCAACCTGCGGAGAAATCCATCATCATCACCAATCCTCCCTACGGTGAGCGTATCTCTACCAACGACCTGCTGGGCCTTTACTCCATGATTGGCGAGCGTCTGAAACATGCCTTTACGGGCAACACCGCATGGATTCTTTCTTACCGGGAAGAGTGCTTCGACCAAATCGGGCTAAAAGCCACCTCCAAGATACCTTTATTCAATGGTGCGCTGGAATGCGAATTCCGCCAGTACGAAATCTTCGATGGAAAGTACAAGGAATTCCGTGCCGAAGGCGAGGAATTGAGCAAGGAGCGTAAAGAATTTCGTCCGGCTTCTGGGGAACGGAAAGAGTTCAAACCCGGAGAAAGACGCGAATTCCGTCCCCGATTCAGTGGAGAGAGACGTGAATTCGGTAGCGAAAGACGCGAGTTCAACGGCGAACGCAGACCAAGAGAATTCAAGGACGGCGAAAAGCGCGAATTCCGTCCGCGTGAAAGAAGAGAGTTCAAAGACGGGGAAAGACGGGAGTTCAGACCGAGGGAAAGACGTGAATTCGGTGGAGAACGCAGAACAAGGTCGGGTGAGTCTTACCCGGAAAGAAAAAGAAGAGAGGCGGGAAAGAAGGAAGAAGAATAACACGAACAATGACAAGGAGAATGAATGCAAAGAAAATAAGTAAGAGCATTCTTGCACTGCTGATAACAGTACCTGCTCTGCTTGCAACAAACGCTATGGCACAAGAACTGAAAAAGCCGACCCTGGAAGATCTGATTCCCGGAGGTGAGACCTACCACAAACCGGAAAACAAATCGTACCAGTGGTGGGGCGATGCCGCTTGTCTGGAACTTGGCATCGACAATATAGAAGGTACATGGGCTGTCAAAGGATTAGGTGCCAAGCCTGGAGAGAAATTCACTGCCATCACATTGGAAGAAGCCAACGCGCTGCTGGAAGAAAAAGGACTTGGAAAACTGCGTCACTTTCATGCTGCAAAGGCTGTCAACGTACCCCGAGGCGTCAATCTGGGTATTCAAGTCCAAATAGACCCACTCCTGCTGCTGAACACCGGCAAGTACCGTGCCCTCGTCGACTGGAAGAAGAAAAAAGTCATCTGGAGCCAGCCTTGCCCCACCCAAGCCGCAAATGAGGATTGGAACGAGGTAAGCCGCCATTTGGCTTATACTATCGGCAATAATCTCTATGTGATGACCGGTGACGGGCAAACCCTGAAAGTCACCAACGAACCGGAAGGTATCGTCTGCGGACAAAGTGTGCACCGCAATGAATTCGGCATTTCAAAAGGCACTTTCTGGAATCCTGCCGGGGACCTGCTGGCCTTTTATCGAATGAACGAAAGCATGGTCACCCCCTATCCATTGGTTGACATCACGACAAGAATAGCACTGGTGGATAAAATACGCTACCCCATGGCCGGCATGCTCAGCCATCAGGTAAAGGTAGGTATCTACAATCCGGCTACTCAAAAGACCATCTACCTGGACATGGGCGACCCAAAAGACCGCTACTTCACCAACATCACCTGGGCACCGGATGGCAAAAGCCTCTATCTGATAGAGCTAAACCGAGACCAAAACCACTCCAAACTGTGCCGGTACGATGCTGAAAGCGGAAAGCTGCAACAAGTGCTCATCGAAGAGAGACATCCCAAATATGTGGAGCCGCAATCTCCCATTCTATTCCTGCCATGGGACAGCCACAAGTTCATCTATCAAAGCCAGCGTGACGGCTTCAACCATCTGTACCTATACAATACGGAAGGGGAACTGCTGAAGCAACTCACCTCCGGCCCCTGGCTTGTACAAGACATCGTAGGTTTTAACCGGAACACGAAAGAGCTCATCATCAAGAGTACGGAAATCTCTCCTTTGCAGAGCAACCTTTACGCTGTCAACCTGAAGAATGGCAAACGCAGCTTGATAGGAGACCCAACCGGCATGCACTCGGCACAAATCTCCGGTTTCATGGGAACTTACCTCATCGACAATGCCTCTTCGCCCACTTGCCCCCGTATCATAAAACTGATGTCCACCAACCCGAAAAAACAACGGGAACACACACTGCTGACAGCCAAGAACCCCTACGAAGGCTTTGAAATGCCCAGCATAGAAGTAGGCACCATCAAAGCCGCCGACGGCAAGACAGACTTGTACTACCGCCTGATAAAGCCTGCCGACTTCGACCCGGCAAAGAAGTATCCCGCCATCGTCTACGTATACGGCGGCCCGCACGCCCAGATGATAACGAACGGCTGGATGAACGATGCCCGCGGCTGGGACATCTACATGGCAAACAAAGGCTACATCATGTTCAGCCTCGACAACCGTGGCAGCAGCAACCGTGGACTGGAGTTTGAAAACGCCACCTTCCGCCAGCTGGGCATCGAAGAGGGCAAAGACCAGGTGAAGGGCGTAGAATTCCTGAAAAGCCAGCCTTATGTGGACGGAGAGCGTATCGGCGTGCACGGCTGGAGCTTCGGAGGACACATGACTACGGCGCTGATGCTGCGCTATCCCGAAATTTTCAAGGTAGGCGTTGCCGGCGGACCGGTTATCGACTGGGGATACTACGAGATAATGTACGGTGAGCGCTATATGGACACTCCGCAAGCGAACCCGGAAGGCTATAAGCAGACAAATCTGAAAAACCTTGCCGGTAACTTGAAAGGACATCTGCTCATCATACACGACGACCACGACGACACCTGCGTGCCGCAGCACACCCTTTCATTCATGAAGGCGTGCGTGGATGCCCGTACCTATCCCGATTTGTTTATCTATCCCACGCACAAGCACAACGTCCTGGGACGCGACCGTGTGCATCTGCACGAGAAGATAACAAGATATTTTGAAGAATATCTTTAATGTACAATGTACCATATACAATGTACAATTTGCTATGCAGTGCGGGCGTGCAAATAGGGAGTAGATGGTAGAAGAAAGAAGAGAATAAAAGAGAGAATAAATCATTAAGTATAACAATCTGTACAACTTACCTGATGCCCCACAGCACAGACAAATTGTAAATTGTACATTGTAAATTGTAAATGAACCCATGAAAGTATTATTATTAGGCTCCGGTGGCCGTGAACACGCTCTGGCATGGAAGATTGCCCAAAGCCCGAAAGTAGAGAAACTATATATTGCTCCCGGCAATGCAGGTACAAGCGAAGCAGGCGAGAATGTGAACCTGAAGGCGACAGACTTTCCCGCACTCAAGGCCTTTGCCCTTGAGAAAGAAATCGACATGATTGTTGTGGGTCCCGAAGACCCGTTGGTACAAGGCATCTTCGACAGCTTCAAGGAAGACCCTGCCACCTGCCATATCGACATCATCGGCCCCACCGCCAAAGGTGCCACACTGGAAGGTAGCAAGGAATTTGCCAAAGGCTTCATGATGCGCCACAACATCCCCACTGCCCGCTACAAGAGCATCACCGCCGACAACTTGCAGGAGGGACTCGACTTCCTCGCTTCCCTCGAAGCGCCTTACGTACTGAAGGCCGACGGACTGTGTGCAGGCAAGGGCGTGCTGATTCTCCCCACACTGGAAGAAGCTCAGAAAGAGCTGAAGGAAATGCTGGACGGCATGTTCGGCGATGCCAGCGCCACGGTAGTCATTGAAGAGTTCCTCAGCGGCATCGAATGTTCCGTATTCGTGATGACAGACGGCCGCCACTATAAGGTATTGCCCGTAGCCAAAGATTACAAGCGTATCGGCGAAGGCGACAAAGGCCTCAACACCGGCGGTATGGGCAGCGTTACTCCCGTACCTTTTGCCGACGAAACATTTATGGAAAAAGTACGCACCCGCATCATCGAACCTACCGTAAACGGTCTGCAGGAAGAAGAAATCGGCTACCAAGGCTTCATCTTCCTGGGACTTATCAACGTGAAGGGCGAACCGATGGTGATTGAATACAACGTCCGCATGGGCGACCCCGAAACCGAAAGTGTGATGCTACGCATCAAGAGCGACCTGGTAGACCTGCTCGAAGGCGTTGCCCAGGGCGACCTCGACCAGCGTACACTGGAATTCGACCCACGCACAGCCGCTTGCGTCATGCTGGTGAGCGGAGGATATCCGGAAGCCTACGAAAAGGGCAAGGTGATGACCGGATTCGAGAAGGCTGCCGAAACAGACAGCATCCTCTTCCATGCCGGAACAGCCACCAAAGACGGACAGACCGTAACTGCCGGTGGCCGTGTCATCGCCGTCTGCTCCTATGGTGAAACAAAGGAAGAAGCCTTGCAGAAGAGCTACCGCGTGGCCGACATGATAAACTTCGAGAAGAAATATTTCCGTCGCGACATCGGATTTGACTTATAAATGAGAACGAAGAGATTCCAGAACCGGATAACGGCAGGGCGGTTCACACTACCCACCGCTATCCTGATTTCAGTATCCTGCTGGATACTGACCGCTGTTCTGTTGCCCGAGACGGAGACACAGCAAAGCGGATATTCCCTTTGGGAAACATTCTGCGACTTCTGCATCCCCACCTGGGCAAACCGTCTCTTCAGCTTTATTCTGTATGCCGTCATCGGGTACTTCCTAATACAGCTCAACAATACGTTCGCCATCATCCGGATGCGGGCATCGGTACAGACTTCTGTCTACTTCCTGCTGATATCCGTCTGCCCCAGCCTACACATGCTGTATGCGGGAGACTTGGCAGCTGCCTCCTTCCTGGTGGCACTGTTTTTCCTCTTCAAGAGCTACCAGCAGGCACGGCCCACAGGCAGTCTCTTCCACGCCTTTGTCTTCATCGGACTGGGCAGCCTGCTTTTTCCGCAGCTCATGCTGTTTGTCCCCATCTTCTGGATAGGTGCCTACAACTTCCAGTCTCTCCAACCCAAAAGTTTCTTCGCTTCCTTGGTAGGATGGAGCGTACCCTACTGGCTGTTGCTGGGACACGCCCTCTACTACGGGCAAATGGAACTCTTCTGCCAGCCCTTCCGCGAGCTGGTGACCTTCGCTCCCACCCGGTTCGACTATCAGCCGTGGGAACTCGCCACCCTCGGGTATCTCCTTGTTCTGTTCATCGTCAGCGCGGCACACTGTCTCATTGCCGGCTATGAAGACAAGATACGCACCCGGAGCTATCTGCACTTCCTCATCCTGCTGAATTTCTGCATCTTTGTCTATATCGGACTGCAACCGGTATTGAGTGTCCACCTGATGTCCTTCCTGCTCATCGGTGTCAGCATCCTGGCGGGACACTTGTTTGTACTGACAAATAGCCGCAGTTCCAATATATTCTTCATTTGTGCATTTATCGGATTATTCATTCTATTAGGATTCAACATATGGACGCTTTTGTAGATACACTCGTACAGCTGCTAATTGACTGGGGATATGTCGGTCTGTTCATCTCTGCCCTATTGGCAGGAAGCATCATTCCGTTCAGTTCCGAGATAGTGATGGTAGCACTGGTCAAGGTCGGTCTGAGCCCGGCACTGTGCGTACTCTCCGCCACCTTGGGAAATACGCTGGGAGGCATGACGTGCTACTACATGGGACGTCTGGGACGTATAGACTGGATTGAGAAATATTTCAAGGTAAAAAGGGAAAAGATAGAACGGATGCAGCATTTCCTCCAAGGGAAAGGGGCACTGATGGCTTTCTTCGCCTTTCTGCCTTTTGTGGGAGAGGCCATAGCCATTGCACTGGGCTTCATGCGCAGTAATCTGATGCTGACCACCACGTCCATGTTTGCAGGGAAACTGGTGCGCTACATAGCTATGCTGTGGGCACTGCAAGGAGCCATTTCGATGATGAATTATTGACATGTAGTGAGTTTGAGCAATAGATGTATAGATACAACGCGTTGGATGTATAGATGCAACGTGCTGGATGTATAGATGCAGCACGCTGGATATATAGGCGCAACAACACGCTGAATCACAGAGAATTAAACTAAATAAAAACATTCAACAAAAGCAGAAGTGATGCAACGAATCATAGAGAAGACGGAAGACGGAAGTGCGACACTGTTTGTACCGGAACTGAATGAACATTATCATTCGGTAAAGGGGGCACGTACAGAGTCACAGCACATCTTCATCGACATGGGACTGAAAGCATCCGCTACTGCCCGCCCGCATATCCTTGAAATCGGTTTCGGCACCGGGCTGAATGCCCTGCTTACACTGGAAACTGCCGAAAAGGAAAAGAGACCTGTGCACTATACCGGTATCGAACTCTATCCGCTTGCATGGCCGGAGGTGGATGCGCTAAAATATAGCGACAATCCTCTGTTCGAGGAACTGCATCGGGCTGCGTGGGAAGAAGAAGTTGCCATAACTCCTTATTTCACACTGAGAAAAGTGCGGGCAGATGTCGAAACAATAAGCATTGACAGTTTGTTAATGATTAATAAATCTCCGTTCGATGTTGTCTACTTCGATGCCTTTGCACCCGAAAAGCAACCGGGAATGTGGGAGGAAAAAGTCTTCCGGAATATCCATGCCGCCATGAGCACCGATGGCATGCTGACCACCTACTGCGCCAAAGGAGTAGTACGCCGCATGCTGCAAGCCGTAGGATTCAAGGTAGAGCGTCTCCCAGGTCCCCCCGGAGGGAAACGGGAGATACTGAGGGGAAGGAAAGAGGAAGTGATAAATGGATAAGGAATAGTTGATAATGAATAGTTGATGCCCCCTGCCACAGCGCAGCCAAATTGTAAATTGTAAATAGTAAATTGTAAATGAAAAAGTTTTGTTTTTTACTCCTCATAGCCACCTTGCTCTTCTCGTGCAAGCAAGGAGGCCAACAGAACAAGAAGAATGACGATAAACCCGTGATTACCGTCACCATCGAGCCGCTGCGGTATTTCACCGAAGCCATTGCCGGCGATGAATTCACCGTCGTCAGCATGGTGCCCAAAGGTTCAAGTCCGGAAACCTACGACCCCACGCCCCAGCAGCTTGTCGACCTTGCCCAAAGCAAGGCCTATTTCCGCATCGGCTACATCGGTTTCGAGCAGACATGGACGGAAAAACTGACGGACAATGCTCCCCACCTGCAATTCTTCGATATGTCCGAGAATGTGGAACTCATTCTGGACGATACCCATGCACATCATCATAAAGACGGGCATGTACACGAAGGCCATACGCACGCCGGTGGTGTGGAACCCCACATCTGGAATTCCACCATCAACGCCCAAATCATTGCCGGAAACATTCTGAATGCACTCTGCGCCATAGACAAAGCCAATGAAAGCGTCTACATGGAACGTTACAACGTACTCATCCGGCAGATAGAGCATACAGACAGCCTCATCTGCCAGATGCTTTCCAGCCCGAATGCCGACCGTGCCTTCATGATTTATCATCCGGCACTTTCCTACTTTGCCCGCGACTACAACCTGAACCAGATTCCTATCGAGGCAGGTGGAAAGGAGCCCTCCCCCGCCCATCTGAAGAGCCTGATAAACTCCTGCAAGAAGGAGAAGGTACGCATCATCTTTGTACAGCCGGAATTCGACCGCCGCAATGCCGACCTTATCGCCCAGCAGACCGGAACCCGGGTAGTGGCTATCAATCCCCTCTCATACGACTGGGAGGAGGAGATGATGAATACGGCCAGAGCGCTTGTAAAAGAGTAAACGATGATTCTGTCCATTTAACGAAGAAGAAGCTATGCCTGCATCCCCCATTATAGAGATAAAGAACCTCAGCGCCGGATACGATAACCGGACCGTACTGCATGATATAAACCTGACTATCTACGAACGTGATTTTCTGGGTATCATCGGTCCCAACGGTGGTGGAAAGACTACCCTTATCAAATGTATACTGGGACTGCTGAAACCCACTACCGGGGAGATTCTATATCACTCCTGCCCTCCATCCCCCTCCGAAATTGCCAATTGTCAATTATCAACTGTCAATTGTCAATTATCCATGGGTTACTTGCCCCAGTACAGCAGCATCGACCGGAAATTTCCCATCACCGTAGAGGAGGTCATCCTTTCAGGACTCAGCAGCAAGAAGCCGCTGGCTTCACGCTTCACCGCCCGACACCGCGAGAAAGCCTCTGCCGTGATAGCCCGCATGGGGCTGGAAGGCATGGAGCAGCGTGCCATCGGCGCTTTGAGCGGCGGACAGTTGCAACGTGCCCTCCTGGGCCGTGCCATCATCTCCGACCCGCAGGTGGTGATTCTCGACGAACCCAGCACATACATCGACAAGCGTTTCGAAGCCCGCCTCTACGAACTGCTGGCAGAGATAAACAAGGATTGCGCCATTATTCTCGTCAGCCACGACATCGGCACGGTGTTGCAGCAAGTCAAGTCCATTGCCTGCGTCAACGAAACCCTGGACTACCATCCCGATACCGGCGTTACGGAAGAATGGCTGGAACGCAACTTCAACTGCCCGATAGAGTTGCTGGGGCACGGGACACTGCCGCACAGGATATTGAAAGAACACAAGCATTCTCACGGATGACTGGAAGCAAAGGAGGCCGACCCATTGTAGAACCGACCTCCCGTTACCCTTCCGAATAACTATCCGACAATCTTCTTACCCGTCATTTATATTGGAAAGCCTTATACGAATGGGGTAGTAATGACAAACGGAAAGAGTTCTTTGGTGTCACCGGACGCCTGCTCTGTACGGGTTCGGCAGGAAGGGGAGCCAGAATATCTCCATTCTCCAGATTTTCCAACCTCGTCACCTCATCATCGGTAACAATACGCACTTCCACCGGTTCATCATTGAAGTTCTCCACCACCAGTGTTTTATTGTCATACACAAACAATCCGACTTTGGAGGGAGCCTCCAGATAGATATCCATATCCCTACTCATAATGCGGCGAATCTCATTCAAGGCTTTTGCCGGAAAATCATATAAATTTCCCATATCATCGGGAATGGTCAATACATATAGATTGCCGGCGGCATAGGGAGCTCTCAACAAAATAGGATACCCCGATACTCCTCCCGTCAACGGACGGCCCGCACTGACTACTTCCCAAGCATCATTCGTATAATACTGAACCTGCGGTATCAATAAATCGCGTCCGGCTTGTCCATATCGGCCAAAATCATTGACAAGAGCTTTCAAATCGGTACAACGCAACTCTACTATTTCGGCAATTTTTTCAGGAATGGCTTTCAGCAAGCCGCTTGTAATCACCACATCCCGTCCGCTTTGCAATTGCTTCCTAATGTCGGTCATGAGCTCCGGAGCTTGAGCCGCCTGGGCAGTCAGCAGCACCACTTGTTGGTCTTTCGGAAAAACGGGACGTATATCCATCGGCAAACCTATCATGCCCAGATAATTCTGCAAGAAATCATCACCCGCCACATGAAAAGGCTTGTAGGACTTGATGCCAATGGGGTTACCCAACTTACCTACCAGTTTATCAGTCTGTTTCAATACAACATCCGCAATGCGTGCCATGGTGGTAGGCTCTATGGAAGTTCCGTTCTTCTGCCGGATAGGGGCAGTCATCTCATCATAATTAAAGCTGGTGCCCATGCCCTGCCAAGGGGTACGGAACCTGGGAGACAACTTCACGCCCAGAAGCTGGTTATAGGCAAAGAGAATGATTTCGGGAGCCTTGGCAAGCATGGTCAGATGCAGCTGCTCAGCATAGCGGTCCATACCCAGATTCAGTCCACCGGAGTCCACCCATCCTCCACCATTGTAGCCCGGACGCAGATTATCAAAATAACGGATAATATTATAGCTTAGATAATTCTGCAGATGCTGGTTGCCGGCAGGGTCCCTTGTTTCGGTACCCGTCCAGACACCGTCAAAGAGTTGGGGACCTTCCTCCAGATTAAAGCCCAAACCTTGGAAATGGTCGTACCAGTTGGGATACTTGATGATTACCTTTACACGAGGATTCACCTTCTTGGCAGGTTTCAGCACAAGGTCGCGCCCGGCTTCAGTCATCAGCTTCAAACGGTATTCCGTCCAGCTCTGCGTACCTTTGGCTTTTATCTCTATGTCCGACTTGCAACTGGTGAAGAAAAAGTCATCCAGAATAAACTCGTCAAAGTGCTTTGCCGTATGTTCTGCAATCTTTCGCACCATCTCACGATGCTCGGGATTGGAATAGCAGAACGTCTCGAAACTGTTCGCCTCGTTGATGGTGTAGGTAATTCCTCCGGCAGTCTCTATTCCCCGGTCATGGAAAAATTTCTTAGCTTGCTCCAGGGTGGCGTCATCCACAATCAGTAAATCACGATGTGTTTCCAAATAAATCTTGTCCACTTCCAACTGTTGTGAAATCACATTCCAAGTCGAATCCAGCCAATGGATGTCCTTCATCTTGTCTACCTCGTAGGCACGTACATAGACCGATACCTTAAAATTGTCATAAGCTTTTGCCTGCATGGCCATAGTGCAGACCATGCAGAGCAGAAAAGCTACAATTACAAACTTATCTACCTTTATTTTACTGTTCATTACCATTCAATATTTTCTGAGATGCCAATACCATATACATAAACCACGTAGCATGTCCGCCCAAACAGTACTCACCTTCCTGCCATAAGAACGGGAAATGAAGTAATTCGGGCAAGTCGGGACGAATCAGATTTGTACCCGGAGACACTCCACCCGGAATATAAGACCAGTCGGCACGGTTGACACCATAGGCGGCTTTCATCGTTTCGGCACCGACTCCCGTTACAAACGCTGCCTGATTACGTCCCGGATGCATACCGAGCAGGTATTGGACAGCATTGAAAATATAGTCCGGTGCAAACAAGTCAGGATAGGCAGCATGCAGGTAACAGTAATTGTAGCCCAGATGCTGGGGTTCCCATGAACCGGAAGAACGGTTACCTCTGTCATGCGGCACTCCATACGGAGTTTTACTGCTATACTCCTGATACATAGCCTGCAACTCCGGCAGTGCTTTGCGAACAGCCTTGCTGAAACGTGCATTTCCCACAGCCTTGTCGAAACGTCCGATGAACCAACCCGTCTGACGGATATTCTTGCAGATGAAATCCTGCTGCTGCAAAACGAAATCACGGTACTCCACTTCCTTTGTCGCCAGATAAAGTTCTACGGCAGCATGTACCTTGGCTGTCAGCACCCGGTTGTTGTCGCAGCGGGTAATCCTGAACAATTCACGGGCTATCTCCAGACAATCCGCTCCCAATGCATCGTTATGTCCCTTCAAGACACGTGAAATACCTGCCAGCCAGGCAGCCACCTGAAGTTCCCTACCAGGGTTGTCCTCCGTAAACACCCAGCGGTCGTCGGCAGTCCCACTGACATGGTCTGTATGGGCCGACGCATCACCCAAGTGTGCATACTGGCGTACGGTAGGACACAGAATCCCTCTGTAGAGACGCCCCAGAGCCTTCCAACCCGCCACTATCGTCAAAGCACCGTTTTCCACCTGCTGCAACAAGTCATTCTTTCCATCCGGCTGGTGAATCTCGACTATCTTCTTTTCAAAATCTATGGAAGTCTCGTCCCAATAGGCACCAAAGTTCTCACAAGCCATGGCAAGTATATAGGCCTCGCCTGCCTGGGATTCCACACGCAGGTCATAGTCCCCCGCATCGTGCCATCCACCCACATTCAGCCCTGGAACCAAATCACCCGGCTGGTACTTACAAAGAGTAGAGGTTCCCTGAGTATATCCGTCTATATGGTTGATATCGGTTTTGGCCATACGTGCATCGTCATGATGACAGAAGTCATGCCATACACGGTATTTTTCGTTCACACGCATGTGGCACATCTGTACCGGCAAGAAGTATTCCACCTCTGCCTGCCAGATACCCTTGTCCCACACATCTTTGGCAATGCGGAACACCGGAGAAGCAGCATCGCCGTACATTACCTGATAGAGCCCTTCTTCCGTCACTTCCGTGAAATCGAACTGCAGATAGTGGTAGCGTTGGAAATCTCCCCAATCCTTGGCAGCCTGCTGCTTTACCAGTTTCCTGCCATCGGCAGCAATGCGATAAAGGGCAGGTTGCTTGAAGTCTGTATCCCGTTTATCCAACTCTATGACAGCCACTTTCTTCTGTCCAGGATGGTAACCTACTTGAGAGGCTTGCACCACCGGTGCATAACGCCAGTCTTTAGTGACTGTCGGACGGATTATCCATTTCACCGCACCTTCCTTTGTCCCTGCCGGGAACTCCGAACGGAGCACAAACCAACCGTTGTTATGATTTATCCTTCCATCATACAGCAACAAGTCTCCTTTCTCACTTTCAATCGTAATCTTTGCCAAATCATCCTGAGGATTGAGTACAAACTTTTTCCCTGCGGCCAAAGGAGCAGAGACGATATCATCGGCAATCATCGGGTTATAAGTCTTTCTATCCAACAGCAACTGGTCCAAATCAGCTTTCCCGTCAGGATTGAAATCTCCGATATGCTCCATATTGGAAGACTGTTTCATGGTGGGCCCCATCGCCTGGTGGGGAAAGACTCCCGTCCGGTTGTCCATAATCCACGGCTTGCCCAGCAAAGTGGAAGGTACCAATTCCAGATTAAAGCCCAACTTGCCGGCAAACCGCTCGGGCACTGGTTGGTCCAAATCAACGGTCAATACCAGATAATCCTTCTCGCCTTTGACCTTAATGGTATAGCCAAAAACAAAATCCGGATAAAGCATCGGATTAAAGCCTGCCATGTGTTTGGCCGAATCCGGATAACTCAATGTGACACGGATTTCATTGTCAGCCTCATCCACCACCCGGCTTCTCATCTTGGGCAATCCCTGCCACTGCCCTTGCGAGATTTCAAAGCGCACATCTCCATTGGCAGCCCTGCGGTCTCCATTCAAAACAAGGGTCAGTCCTCCCTGGTGTCCTTCAGGGTAGACGTCACTGAACACCATCACATTGGCCCCGCCATTCTCAAAATATCCCGATGGATTGATTCTGAAATCCTGGGCGTGCAGCCCCATACAAAGCATCAGTGATGCTGCACCTGCTATAAATTTCTTCATAAATACTATTTTAAACGATTATGTATTTCTACTCCCAAGCGTACCGTATGATATGGGCAACGCCACATACTCACTTTGGGAGTATCCTTCTTGGGTTCTCCATCAAAACAATCACTGTACCATTCACCGTATTCCCGGTCTATCATACAGTCCTTTACGAAAGTCCAAACCGTATCGGCCGATTGCAGATAAACGTCATTCCCGCTGATTTGCCAGGCATTGACACAAGCTATCATCGTTTCAATCTGGCCCCACCATGAGGCATGCCCGGTTGTTCTTCCGCCCTTCTTTTCATACATCATATACCCTTTGTCACTCAGTCCTTCCGCCAAGCAAGCATCCGTCACATCCAGCGCAAGCCGATTCGCCCTATCCATCAGTTGCCGGTCTTCTAACACACGGGCAGCCTCACAAAGCAGCCATCCCGCCTCTACATCATGTCCATAAGAGTCCATCTCAACCAGACTGTTCCATGCATTATCAAAGAACAAATTAAAATGTCTCTTTGAAGAGTCATAAATGCGGTCCATAAACAACTCGGTGCAGAATTCGAGTCTTTTCCTCAGTCCGTCGTCTTTCCAGCACTGATATAAAAGGGTATAAGCCTCCAGCACGTGCAAATGCGCATTCATAGTCTTGGGTGCATTGTTATCATAATTATCCAGTTGTTTCCAATCTTCAGTAAAAGATTCCACATAACCGTCATATTGCGGTTCGCGGCCTTTCTCCTCCAAGGTATGATATAAACCGACAGCCATATCCAGACTCTCGCTGTTACCTGTTGCCAGATAGTGTTCAGCCAGCCCATAGATGGCGTAGGTCATGGCATACGTATATTTGGAAGCATTCAGCACCTCACCGTCAGGATTGACCAGCCAATATACCCCACCATGTTCCTTGTCTATAAATGTATCAATGAAGTAGCGTTGCGATTTATCCGCAAGCTTCAGATAAGCCTCATCCTTAAACGTACGGTATGCGGCAGAAAAACTCCACAGAATCCGGGCATTCAGAACCCCTCCTCTCGGAGCATCCACTACCGGAGTACCATTCCGCAATACAGTTCCATAAAAACCGCCGTCGGGAGCCACTGCATAATCCATCCAAAACGGCAACACGCTGTCTCTGACATTCGTGACAATCTCTGTACGCATGCGTGTCTGCATATCTGTCTCCCCTGAATGCGACCGGCAGCCTGCCAGACAAGACGCAACCAGCAGTGCTATCCAATAAAACATCTTCCTTTCCATAATTATTCTCTAAAACCATCAAACTTTTCCTTGTATAATTCCCCGTTTATCAGAAACTGGTGTTCGTCGTCTCAAGTACTGGTGTTTGTCATGTCAGACACCGGCTTTCATCACGACAGACCCTGACGTCTATCACAACAACTACTGGTGCCTGACATTTCACTCACAAATATTTTATTATTAAGTGTTTATTTATAATTTATCAATATCCCGGATTCTGGTCAGCCTGATTGATGAGCGGGTTGGTCAGAATCTCATTCGTCGGAATCGGGAAGATTTCCTGATAAGCCTCGTGCTCAAAGAAACGGAATGAGTCACCAGTCTGCAGACAAGCCTCTTGTGAAGAGTTGGCTACTGTTTTCGGATATTCGGCGGCAAACCATTCTTTGCACATACCCATACGGCACAAATCATGGTAAAGCGAGAACTCGGCATTGAATTCATGGCGACGCTCTATAATCAGCGCCACCTTCCATACCGGAGAAGTATAGCCTTTGGCTGCTTTATAGCTTGTATAATAGGTCTCTGCATCCGGCACTTCCACCGTCTGGGTATTCAACATGTCGGCGGGTAGGTCAATCATCGTCGCTCCCATCTCCAAATTACCCCAAGCACGGTTACGTATCTGACGTATCATGTTCCATCCGGTAGCGTTGTCACCTGTCTCGAAACAACATTCTGCATAGTCGAGCATGATGCCTGCATAACGCTTCAAAGTCAACGAAATAGGATTGAATACTTTGTTGTTCTCACCTGGCTTGCATCTCCAGTATTTCAAGGAATAAACAGTAGGCATATTTTCGGAACCTTGGAAAAGACCGTCAAAACCACTTGTCACCCCTACAGTCTGCCCGGTAATGGGATGCGTATCCCCTTTGGCAACAGCAGAGTATTGGCGGCGTTTGTCACCCGGTTCAAAGGAACGTACAAACTCCCAAGAAAGACAGAGAGACCCCCAGCCTCCCCATTCGGGTGCCGCACACATATATCCGTACCACATCATGGCATCTGAAGACGAATCGGCTCCCCAGCCCATATATCCTTGTTCATGATACATCACCTCAAATACAGATTCTTTGGTCCAATGTGTATCCCAGGCATGCAGGTTACCGAAGCAGGGCTCCAATGAATAGGTTCCACTGTCCACTATATCCTTTAGTTCCGTCTTGGCTTTCGTAAAGTCTTTCTTCAACATATACAGCTCGGCCAAATAAGCTTTGCAGAACCCCTTGGTTATACGTCCGTATTCACCATTCATGGGTAACCAGTCCAGATGGTCGCGTCCAAAAGACAAATCTTCCTCGATAGCCGCATAAGTCTCATCCACGGATTCCGGACGTGCCTTTCCTACCGAAGTAGTATAGGTTTCACCGGTAAGCAACATCGGTACCCTTCCGAAAAGTTTCGTCAGGTAAAGGTAGTTATAACCGCGGATGGCACGTGCTTGCGCTTCATAAACGGTCTTGGAATTGCTGTCCGCAAATATAGAGGCATCCGCCGTCTCCAGGCCAGCCAGGAAACGGTTTGCACGGTCCACTGCACGATAACTCATCCGCCATGCAGTCTCCAGGGAACCCTTATCGGGTTTCCAGGCATGACGCTGCCATTCCGCATCCCAACCGGAAGCCTGACAGTCCATCGTAGAATGGTTGGCAGCAAATACCTGAGGCTTGAATCCCCATGTTTCGTCATCACCGGAACCGTGCTGGTCCGTATAAAAGGTATCATAAAGTCCGTTCAATCCGGAAAGGACATTCTCCTCCGTTTTAAACATGAAATCCGCCGGAAGAATATCGTAATGATCCACTTCCAAATAATCGTCACAAGACGTTACGGTGCTTAAGGCCAGCACACCGATCAACAGTTTATATAAGTTTTTCATAATCATATTTTTTATCCGTTAGTATTAGAACTGTACACTCAGACCGAAAGTAACCGACATCGGGAACGGATAACGTCCTCCGTCAAATCCCGAATACAATACATTGGAGTCACCAACTTCCGGATCGCCGAACTTATTGTACGAAGAGATGGTACATACATTGTCGACACTGGCAAATACGCGTGCATTTTCCATTTTCACCGGTTTCAGCACATTCTTCGGGAATGTATATCCTATCTGAATATTTGAAATCTTCAGATAATCCCCCTTCTGGATGTAGGCGTCGGACACACGCATGTTCTTATTATAGTCTGTCTTGGTGATACGCGGATATTTGGCGCCGGTATTCGAAGATGACCATGCATTATTGATATATTCCTTCAGTACATTCTGATAACCGCCGTCGGGTGCATAGACTGAGGTCAAGCGGGCCGAAGAATAAGAAAGGATATCCATCCGGCTACACCGTACAAGTTCATCGAGAAATCAAAGTTTTTCCAGGAAGCGGTAAGGTTCATTCCGTAAGTGAACTTGGGATATCCATTGCCTATAACAGTACGGTCGGCATCGGTAATCTGCCCGTCACCATTCAAATCAACAAACTTATAGTCGCCGGGCTGGGTAGTCTTGTCCTGATATACACCACTTTCAACTCCCTTTTCAACCGCCAGCCTATTCATTTCATCAATTTCGGCCTGGGTTCTGAAAATGCCTTCTACCTTCCAGCCATAGTAGGAACCTACAGGATAGCCGTTCTGTGTAATGGAGTGGTTGTCCCAGTTGTCGCCATCTTGTGCTGACCCTGACTTGCTGAATATCGGATCGCCGACTTCAATAGCCTCGTTCTTCAGGGTAGACCCATTCAGCCTTATGCCGATATTCCAATCGCTGAAGCTCTTGTTCCACGCAGCAGTAAACTCGAAACCTGAGTTACGGATATGTCCCGCGTTAGTATAGACATTGGAGAAACCGGTAGAAGGACGAATCTGGCGATACAGAAGCAGATCCTTTGCGTCACGGATAAAGTAATCGGCAGAGAAAGAAAGCTCATTGTTCATAAAGGCAAAATCAATACCGATATTTGTCTGCTCATTGGTTTCCCATTTCAGGTTGGTATCAATTTCTTTCTGCTGGGCAATACCGGCACCGTTAATCACACTCGAACCATTAAAGAACCAGTACATTGCATTTGCCGAAGACAACTGTGCTATGGACAAGTTGGTACCATTGCCCGCATTACCGGTCTGTCCCCATCCGGCACGCAACTTCAAGTTACTGAACAGTTCTAAATCCTTAATGAACTTTTCCTCGGAAAGACGCCAAGCTACAGAAGCGGAAGGGAATGTACCATAACGATTGCCGGCACCAAAGTTCGAAGAACCGTCGCGGCGTACCGTTGCAGTCACAATATAGCGGTCGTTCAAAGTATAAGTCAGACGGCCGAAGTAAGAAAGGAATCTTGTCTTCAAATCCAGCCCACCATCCGTTTGCTTAGACGATGGGTCATTGGTCAATGAAATTTTGCGGATGTTGTCTGCCGGGAAATCGTTGGCACTGGAATTCAGCCAGGCACCGTTCGTATCGCTGGTAGAGAAACCGGCCATTGCACTTACGCGGTGATGCTCATTGGACCAGTCATAGTTCAAGAACGCTTCCAGACCGAGTGAAGTGGACTGGCTCTGGTTCAGCGAGAACGAGTCCTTACGGTCTTGAGTTCCAAAGGTTCTATCATTATAGGCTGTATAGCCATTATAACCTTTTGTATAATAATTATAACTGGCAATAGTTTTGAAGGTCAACCCTTTGTACAAATCGAGTTGTAGGAAAGCACTGGCGAGCAGACGGTCCCATTTATTGATGCTGTCGGCAGTCTTGGCAGCAGCAACCAGATTGTCAGCTCCCTTGTTCACATCCCCATTACCTTCTTTCTTGTAATGTCCCCAAGTACCGTCGGGCAACACAATAGGCATGGAATAGAAAACACCGTCCTCTACATAATCCATGGTTGGAATGGCTTGTGCATAGTTTCTCAGGTTGCCTCCTCCCATCTTTTCCGAATGTGCATAGTTCAAGTTCAAGCCTACATGCAGAAAGTCTTTCACTTTGTGAGTGATATTAGCGCGTGCCGTCAAGCGTTTAAAATTCGACTCAATCACGATACCCTGGTTGTTCAAATAACCCAGAGATAAGTTGGCTTGGGTATTTTCGCTGCCTCCCGAAGCAGAAAGGTTATAGTTCTGCTGTAATGCCGTGCGTGACATTTCATCCTGCCAGTCAATGCTGTTCAGTCTGCCTATGTAATCCTCGCCATATGCCAGATTGGTCATGGCAATACCGTCATTCTTGACGGCGGAACGTACAGCACTTGCAAACAAGCCCGCATCAGCCACATCAATCTTATTCGAATTGAACTGGAGGGCATAGTTGGCCGAAAAGTTCACCTTTGCCTTCCCCTTACCACCGTTCTTGGTAGTAATCATAATGACGCCATTGGCACCGCGAGTACCATAGATTGCCGTAGCCGAAGCATCCTTCAGAATTTCGATGGACTCTACATCATTAGGATTCAAGAAATCGATGGAAGTTCCTACCTGCACACCGTCCACTACATAGAGTGGGTCGGCAGAACCATTCACGGTTGCCACACCGCGGATACGGATGGAGAAACCTCCTTCCGGGTCACCGGAAGAACGGATGACAGATACACCTGCCGCAGCTCCCTGCAAACCTTGTCCCAAGTTCACCGGATTCCGCTTCATCATTTCCTCCGCATTCACGGAAGCCACAGAACCGGTGAGGTCGGATTTCTTCATCGTACCGTAGCCCACAACAACTACCTCATCCAAGGTTTCGGTATCCTCCTTTAAAGTAATTTTCAGAGCATTCATATTCCCGGTTACTTTGACCGTTCGCGCCAGATAACCGATGTAACTGGTCTTCAGCGTAGAACCTACGGGACACTGCAAGGAGAAGTTACCGTCCAAATCGGTAATCATACCGTTTGTCGTACCTTCCACAATGACATTGGCACCGATGATGGGCTCGCCTTTCTCATCCACCACTTGGCCCTTCACAGTAACTACACTCTGCTGTACGACAGTGACACCTGCAAACGGCTGTACGCTTGTTGCAAAGAGAGGTCCGGCACATGCCAGCGATACTGACATGATACCCAAATACTTCATCACATTTCTCATAAATACTAAATACTTAGGTTTAACAAATACCCCGGTCATAAGCACATCGGGAAAAAGATATGCGACACAATTTTGTGCCACTATAGAGGCACTGCCGTGCCATTGGGAAGGCACATCTGTGCCACCATAGTGGCACAGATTTCGGTAACTATATCCCTTTCTCTTCCATACCGACAGGGGTGAATTCAATATAGATTTTCAAAGATTAAGTTCAGAAACTCAGGGAAGTGCCTTCAACCTGGTTCAACAGTTGCGGTTTGGCCTTTCCACAATCCACTTTCACAACCTGAATACGGTTGTCGGCAGGTAGACAAACCAATCCTTCTGCCTGCTTCTTGTCAGCACTGTATACCTTCAGGCTCATTTTACTCCAATCCATCTCAGCAGTGGACTGCGCCAACTTCAGATGAGGAAGTACCGAACCGTCACGTACCAGCATGATTATCGGCAGACTGCCTGCTTCAATCCGGTGCCATCCGCCTTCGTAGACTTTCTCTGTCTGGTAGTCTATCCATTTTCCTTCGGGAAGGTAAACTGTGCGGCCCGTCATACCGGATTCAAGCAAGGGGGCAACCAGAATCTGCGAACCGAAGAGATACTCGTCATCCACTTTCCATGCTCCCGGATCATCGGGGAATTCTACAAACAAGGCTCTTAGCATCGGTAAGCCCTTTTCTGTACATTCCTTAGCCTGAGCATACACATAAGGCATCAGACGGTACTTCATCTCCGCACTCTTGCGGAAGACATCCTGCACACGCTTGCTGTCGTACAACCACGGCTCTGTCGGAGGTGCCCCATGCGCGCGGGTATGGGAAGTAAGAAAACCGAACGGTATCCAGCGGCAATACAAGTCCTCCGGAGTGGATTTTACAAAGCCGCCCATATCATGGCTCCAGAAGGAGAAACCGGACAAGCCGAAGGACAAGCCTGCACGAAGCGTACCCAGCAGACCCGTGTTCGTAGTTGCAGCATCACCGCCCCAATGCAATGGATAACGCTGGGAACCAGCCCATGCGGCACGTGCCCACATTATATTCTCGTTGTGCAACTTCTTGGTTATCTCGGACACTGCCATATCATAACGCACCGGATAGAGGTTATGCTCATACCATCCGCTCTTGCCGGAAGCGTAAATACCATTCAGTGGAGCAGCCTCGCCAAAGTCTACTTTAATGGCACTGACACCGATATTCAGCAATCCCGCCAGTTTGTCCTGATACCACTTTACTGTTTCCGGATTGGAAAAATCAAGCACCACATCTTCGTAGGGAAGTTCACCATTTCCATTTTTCACATACATGTCTTTCTCTATCAGTTCAGAGAAATAACGGTTTTTAGGAGTGAAATAAGGCAACTGCCACAAACATACATGGAAACCTTGTGACCTCAAATCCTTCAACATCTGCTGTGGATTCTGGAAACGGTTCTCGGAGAATTTATAGTCACACTGCCAGTCCACATCAAACCAGCCGGTATCGAAATGGATAACATCGCACGGATACTTGTTCTTACGGATATTGGCCGCTACATCATAACCTTCCTTTTCACTGAAATAGGTAATACGGCTCATCCACGTACCGAAAGACCACAAGGGGGGCATGCCCGGCTTTCCTACCAAATCGGTGTACTCGTCCAGAATATCTTTCGGCTCGCCGAAGAAAACGAACAAATCCAGGTTCTCGTCACCCATGAACATTTTGTTCAGCCCAATATAGGTAGCACCAAAATCACAAGTCACGGGAGCGGATGTATGCATAAACATACCATATCCCCGGTTACTCATAAAGAAAGGAATCGGTTTGTACATTTGGTCCGTCTCAGGCCCTTGTGGGTCTGTAACGAACAAGTTCACCTTCTGTCCGGCCTTGTTCAGCCCAGTGGCAGACTCTCCGCAACCAAAAATCATTTCATCTGCAGTCAAGGTAAATACCGGATTGATGCGGCGAGCATTGTCGCTTCCCCGCTTCACAAAACAGAACGGCGTATATTTTACCTGCGTAGAGTCCGCGTCGCTCAAAGCGGCAGTCTGGCTCAAGATACGTCCGGCTTTATCCTTCAAGACGATTCTCCAAGGATTCTTGTTAATCTGAATGGTTCCATAGTCGCTGGAATAGATAATCTTGTCATTCGTCTCGATAACTTTCCAGCTTCCATCCCTGCCCGGTTCCTTTGCCAACATGATGGAAGCGGCAGGTTTGGGTTCCACCGGGGTCGTTAGCATACGGATACGTACCGTACGCGGAGTTACAAAGTCAATCTTGAATTTGAGGTTAGGGTCATTTTCATAGGCAGTGAAGGGGAAATCGAGCATTCTCATTTTACGGGGCTGTGCACCGTTGGTATTGAAGGCTTGGCGGGGCATCAGATGCCCGCGTTTCCAATTCACCAGCCCTTCACCCGACTTGGCATCGAATGACTCCAGGTGATCTGCAAAAAACAAGGTATTACTCAAGTCACGGAAATCGGTACTCATGTCCAGAGGTTGGTTCATCAAATACGAAGTACCGTCATTGACATGTGGCTGTGCCAACAGATTGCCACCGGCAAACAACAGCATCGCCACTGCTAAAAGTTCTTTCTTCATACTATTAGGATTTAAATGATCTCGCCTGCAAATGTATTTTTCTTAAAGGAAACACAGATGCCTTAAAAATGTCTTTTAATATCCGGTTTTGTTTCATAGAACCCATATAGGGCCATTGGAAACAAAATGCATACTATTTTTCACCAAACGGAGGATATCATCCCACACGAATACGCAAATCTTTCCTTGCTCGTTCGAAGGATTATATTTAAGTTTGCAGTTACAATATTGTTAATCCTTCTAATAAAGAAAATACATGAAACAACTGCTCCTATTCCTTATATGCAACCTGGCCTTCCTCCTTACTGTTCAAGGTAACTCAGCGGAAATCCCGCCGGCTGTCATGTTCAAGCAGCTCTCTACAACAGAAGGACTCTCCAACAACAGTGTCCGAAGCATCTACAGAGACAATAGGGGATTCCTCTGGGTGGGGACAGAATCAGGACTCAACAAATACGACGGCTACTCCTTCCAGCAGTATTACCAGAACAACTCCGACCTGCCGGACGATGCCATCAGCGAAATTTTCGAAGGACCGGACGACAATGTATGGATAAGGACTTCCAGCGGCTACAGTATCTATAATTATAAGACCGGTAAATTCGACAATGACTATAAACCCATACTCGATGGGCTGCAAATCCCCAGTAAAAACATTCTGAGGATGGGAAAAACATCCAAGAATGAGTTTTGGGCCTACGACTATTCCAAACTTTACATACGAAGCATGGACAACAGCTCCATCAAAGCCTATCCACTGGCAGTTGAAAAGATTTCAAACCTCTATATAGGTGTCCAGTTCATTTATATAATGTACTCCAACGGTACCCTATACAGTATCAGCAAGCAGACTTCCGAAGTCAAGGAAATAGCCATTCCCACCATCTATAGACCTTTGCTGGAGAATCATGAGCCACACATTTACATAGACCAAAACGAAAGCCTATGGGTATACACCTTCCAAAACAGCCTACTTTTGCACAAGAACAGTTTTACACAGCAATGGGAGGACATCAGCCTGAACAATAACACTCACATACAGTACAATCGCGTGCAACGCATCCTCGACCTGGGAGACGGCAACGTATGGATACTTACCAGCCATATGGGGCTGTTCGTTTACAACACCCTGACCAAATCGCTTACCAACTTGGTGCACAATCCATTGAAACCGCACACCATTGCCAGCAACAATCTGAATACCATTTACCGGGACAAAGACGGAACCATATACATAGGGAATTTCAAACACGGTATTTCCTATTATAGCCCCATGTCCCAAATCATACTATGCAACAAATCCCTGGAATATGATGATATCCTGACCTTCTGCGAAGACACCAGCCAGGAATACATTTACTACGGAACAGACGGTACGGGACTAATCCGACGTTCACTAGTGACCGATTCATACGAAAAGATAGCAACTCCCGCCAATATTGTAGTCGACTTATCCATCGACTCCAAAAACCGCCTATGGATAGGCACCTTCCAGAAAGGACTGCTATGCTACTCGAAAGGGCAAATCAAACAATACACAGTAAGTAACAGCCAGCTTCTCGAGAACAATGTGTATACAGTAAAGGTAGACAAACACGGATACATCTGGATAGGTACCATGAAAGGATACATACAGAGGTTAAATCCGGAAACCGGGCAGTTTGACACCATCTTGTACCGTCCGGGAGAATTCTTTGTCCGAGATATGTACTATGATAAAGACAGTACCCTTTACGTAGCGACCAAAGGAGGACTCATTATCATCGATACGGAAACCCAAGCCTATAATATCTACGCCGAAGCCGGCCGCTTCAAGGAGAACAATATGCTCACTGTCTATAAGGACAGCCGGGACCTTCTTTGGATAGGACATCCACACGGACTGAGTATATGGAACCAGAAGAACGACTCCATCTACTTCCTTGACCAGAAAAACGGACTTGCCGCCAACCTCGTCAGAGCCGTCACGGAAGACAACAACAACCAGATGTGGATTGGTACCGGCAACGGCATCTCACGAATCAAAATAACAAACGGTACATACGCCATCGTGAACTACTCCGTAAGCGACGGACTGATATGCAACGATACTAATGTCCACGCCATCCTCAAGCTACAGAACGGCAATATACTGATAGGCACGCCACAAGGTTACCAGACTATCATTCCACAAGACATCCTGACCACAAGTTATGATGCCAATATTTACCTTACCGGTATTGAGCTCAAATCCGGAATGACCCATCCGGACATCCTGAACGGCAGCTCACTTGAATGTGCACAACATCTTTCCTTCACTGAAAAGGAAAATTCATTCACTCTGTCCTTCTCTGCCCTCGACCTGGTGGAAACGGATAAGATAAAATATGCCTATAAGATTCATTCCAACTGGATTTATGCTGAAAACAACAAAGTAAACCTATCCATGCTGACTGCCGGAAACTATACTTTATCCGTCAAGGCATGCAACTCACAAGGCATATGGAGCCCCAACGTCAAGGAACTGAAAATAAAGATACTCCCTCCTTGGTGGCGCACTTGGTGGGCTTATACCATATATAGCGGTATCGTTTTGTGCATCCTTCTGTCCATTATCCGCAATCTGCGCTTACGCCAAAAGCAGAAACAAATCATGCAGGCCATCGAGGTGGAAAATGAAAGGCAGCAGAAAATCAACAATATGAAACTGCAGTTCTTTGCCAACATAAGTCACGAACTGCGGACCCCCTTGTCACTTATCATCAATCCGCTTGAAGAGTTTTTCGTAGACCATCCCGAATATCGTAAAGGCATTCTGGATATGGTCAAACAAAATGCCGACTATCTGCTGGAACTGATTAACCAACTGCTGGATTTCAGAAAGCTGGATGCCAAGGCTGAAACCCTGAAATGCAAACATGACAACATCCTTATCATTCTGAGTGAAATATTCCACTCTTTCGATCCGATAGCACAGAAACGGAACATCAGCTATAGCCTTACCGCTCCACAACATTCTGTATTCATGGATTTTGACTATGACAAGATACGCAAGATATGCACAAATATCCTGTCAAATGCATTCAAGTTCACTCCCAATAAAGGAAGCATCTCACTGGATATTGCCGTAAGAGGCACAAATCTGGAACTGACCTTTACCGACACCGGTTGCGGCATAGAGGATGAAGCCAAGGAGAAAATATTCCAAAGATTCTATCAGTCGGGCAAAAACCAGTCGAACAACGGAGGCAGCGGCATTGGACTGCACATTGTTTCCGAATACGTAAAGATGCATCAGGGTACTGTCTGTGTCAGGGATAACCAGCCTTGTGGTTCTGTATTCCTGATTGCCCTACCCCTACACCAGAACAGTAATGAAACCAAAAACGGAGAACCGGTCGAAGGACCGGAAATAAAAGAAGAATCCCATCCATTCACCATACTACTCGTAGATGACAACTACGACTTCTTGAAATTTCTCTCTGAAAGTCTTGCCAGGCAGTATCATGTATTAAAAGCCACAAACGGAAAACATGCACTGAATGTACTGGAAAAGGAAGATATTGATTTAGTGGTCAGTGACATCATGATGCCCGAGATGGATGGTCTGGAACTATGTTCAACCATCAAGAATGACATACGCTACTCCCATATCCCCATTATCCTCCTGACAGCTAAGGCAAGTGAAGAACACCAATTGGAAGGGCTTAGCGTTGGCGCAGACGACTATATCACCAAGCCTTTCAATATGGAAGTCCTCAAGCTGCGCATCAACAAGATTATCGAGATGAACGTCAAACGTCAGGAAATATTCAATCAGGACATTAAAATCGAGCCAAGCCGTATCACCATCACTCCCCTTGACCAGCAGCTGGTGGAAAAAGCTATCCAGATTGTAGAGGACAATATCAGCGAAACCGAGTTTTCCGTCGAGGAGCTTGCCAGCAGCCTGAATATATCACGCAGCTATTTCTACAAGAAAATGATTAAGATAACGGGAAAGAAACCCATCGAATTCATCAGGACCATCCGTATGAAACGTGCACAACAACTCTTGACAGAAAGCCAGATGCAAGTTTCGGAAATTGCATATACCTTGGGGTATAACTCCCCCAAGATATTCTCCAAACATTTTAAAGAAGAGTTCAACATCAGCCCATCCGAATTTATAAGGCAGCAGGCTGAATAGAAACATTATTTTGACATCAAAGCATCCAACGAAGACACCAACGCCACCAAAGCAGCACTCCAATTAATGGCTATTTCATTGGAAGCATACGAACCTTCCACATCTGCATAAGACTCATCCGGCAGATTGGAAGGATAGGGTACACCGTCTTGTTGGCCAGGATTGGGACCGCCAACAAGGAAACCGGGAAGAGGTGCCTCTATATCATCCGATGCAGAAAGACGATGGTGCGGATACAGAGGACTTTTCATCCCGAAACCGGTGACATAACAATATCCCGTGGCATTCTTTCCTAAAATGTAGTCCATATTGCGGTAGGCGTTCGTCAGGTACGACTTCTCACCCGTAAGCAAATAGGCGCAAACCAGTGAAGTGGCTTGGTTAGCACACCCTTCGGCAAGGCATCCCCAAAAGAAATCTTTGGCATCGTTGCCGTAAGGAGCGTGGAAAGGAGAGCGGTCAGCACCCCGCACAGCCTCGGCAGCATAGTCCAGTAGCAGGTCTTTCATGGCATTTGCCAACTCCACGTCTTCACCCTGATATTCCCTGCCCGGTTGCAGCCAGGCAAACACGCCCAACGCAGTGGTATTGCCCCAAGAAGGAGTCTTATATGCAGTGGGCAGATGCTTCTTCACTTGTTCCCGGTAAACGAGCTTTCCCGTAGCAAGATAGAGCTCGGAAGCCGCCCAGAAGAATTCGTCATCGGCACTACGATCACCGTAAGCTCCCGTAACCACGGCAGGTTGATATTGCTTGTTGAGGAGGTCCTGATGATAGAGCGCTTGCGGATGCGCTTCTGCCCAGGCGTAAGCACGTTCGGCAGCCTGCAAAGCCACTTCCGAAAAGCCAGGATAATCCTCTTCGTAAGGAGCAAACAACACGGAAGCTTGCGCTAAAGCCGCAGCATAGTCCAATGCCGCCGTTACTGATTTCTGAACTACATAACGGGGCTGCTTACACTCCGTAGGCTTGATAAATCCCTCGAACGAAGGGGTAGTCAGCTTGTGGTAGACTCCTCCGTCGGCAGGGTCTTGCATGGTCAGCATCCATTTCAGGTTATAGTACATCTCGTCCAGCAAATCGGGCGTGTGGTTTCCGCTTTCCGGGATGTTCACCCGTTGACGGATAAAATAGTCAGGAAAGCGGGCATAAATCGCCTGCATCAATCCGATGGAATAAGCGGAGTTCACAATGTACTTGTTATAATCTCCGGCATCATACCATCCTCCCGGAGAAGAAATCACCGCTCCCGCCTTACGTTCCGGCCCGGCAGCATTGGGATGTACCAGCACCTTGTCATCTGGATGGCCTGCCGGACGGCTCCACCGACCCGCATAAGTCGCTTCGATGGGCATACCCGTACGTTGGTAATAGAAAGATTTCAAAGCGGCATCGGCCAAAGGGGACAGCACCTTTTCCTTTACTTCGAATGCCACTGAATCGCCGTTAACCAACAGAAGATATCTTCCCGGTACCGTGATGTCACTGAAATCCAATATTGTCCTGCTCCTATCCGACCAAGCGGATGAAGCGGTATATCCGGGTTTGCCGGAAAGTAGCCGATTGCCCGTGGCTGCATCTACTATGGTAAATTCACGTACCTCACCGGCATTCACCACAGCTACTTTTTCCTGCTGGGGATAATACCCTAACTGATTCAAACGTACAGTTTCTGAAGGATGCCCTAAAGTGGCCATTCCTCCCAGAACTGTAAACAGACATGTAGTTATATTCATATCACTATTCTTTATATATTAATATTATTCCATTTCAAAATTATTTATCCGACAATAAGGTAATGAAACTGATAGCCGGCAAGTGTACCCGTACCAGTCCATTCTCCACCTTCACTGCAGTTTCCTTCATGCAGTCTTTTGTATTGGTCACATAGACTTTCAGTTCCTTCACTTCTGCAGGGATACCGGAGATGACAGCCTCGCAATCCGCCCCATTATTGACCATATGGACGGCATATTCCCCACGCACCATATTTCCGAAAGCCGCACAGTTTAGTTTTTTCTTGCTGCTACTGACCGGAATGGCCAAGGCATCGGCCGGAGTGGAGGCCAGCTGCTTAATGTTCCAGAAACGTTGTGTAGGACGCAAAGGACCTTTGGAGCCATAAATGCCGTCTCCCCACAACAACGAATAGTCTGAAGTGAGCTGCCACTGCAAGATGGACAGTGGTTGGCAAATAGCACAAATACGCGTATACAGATTGATTTCATAAAGTGCAAACGTCGACTCATTGAATATCTCGGCATAACCATGAGCAGCGGCATCCGTACTACCCTCACCAACCAAGAGTGGTACATTAATCGCTTTGGCAGCATCCGCCCACTTCCTTAACGTAACATCATCACAACCACGCCATGAATGGAAAGAAACTGCACCAATATACTTATGAGTCTCAGGATTGTTCAAAGCAGGAAGGATGAAATCAAAAGTCGTAGCATCCGAATTGTCGCCAAGCAGCATACGGGTAGGAAGATTCAACCCTGCCAGATAAGCACCGAATTCCTGAATGAAATCTGCATGCTCCTGCGGCGTGTGAAGGACATCAATACCCAAATCCGATTCGTTGAACGAGAACATGGAGAACTCAATACCATAATGCTGTTTAGCATACAACAGATAATCTGCCATGGATTTATAAATCTTCTCCTTTTTCCGGCTATCCAGACGATAAGCAATGACACCACCTTGACGGGCATAACTTGCAGGACCTCCGTCAATGGCCCATGCAGGCGGAAACCAACAGCTTAGTATTACCGGCATTCCCATCGCCTTCAAGCGCTTTGCCATGAGGAGACTTTCCTCCACCCGCTTGTTCAGTCCCCCATTCTGTGCCACGGCAATAGGATCGGATTCTTCTTCGGGTTGCCACAATCTCCACGGAAATTCCACACGGCCATAAGCTACGCGCAAATTTTCCAGACAGTAATCTATCACTTTAGGGTCGGCAGCAGGATTCTGCAGGCGGAAATTCCCTCCAAAGCCTGCAAACAAACTTCCCGGATTCTGCATATCCAATGTAATTTCCGCGTCACTGTGATCTATCACTCCGGAAGCATGCAGTTCCATAGACAATGCTGTTCTCCCAGCCTTTTTCAGAATCGACATCAGCGAGATATACACAACAGTACCGGTAGACTCTTTTTCAACCGTGGCCTTTACAGACTTATTGAACTTGAATTCCAACTTCCTATTGGCCGAAGTAACGGTCAGCTTCCTGCCACTTGTCCTTACTTTGGCATCAACGTAGTTTTCCGGACTTAAAGCAATACAGTAATAGGCTGTCTGGTTCAAAGTAGTGTCCGACAGCGCATCAATAGAAATCTCCACCAAGCCTTTTCCCTTATCAGTCACTTTCTGATGGAACTTTACACCTCGTAGAGTAGTCGTCAC
>NZ_JBCNZM010000009.1:0-57806 GCF_040227615.1 Bacteroides sp. RTP31139st1_H2_RTP31139_211217
GGAGCATTCTCTTTAATTTCTATGGCTACGGGTACATTTTTTGCCCGCATACGAACGATGGTCAATCCTCCTTCATTAGTGAGGATGGCACTCCTACGCTGTCCTTCAAAATAGGAGTTAAGTAACATAATAGGCCATCCGGGAGCTGACTTGTCTGTGTCAATTCCATACTCTCCTCCGTAAATGGCTATATTCTCCAAATGGTTTCCGGCATCGACAATACCCGCACGGCCTTTTCCCACATGAATGGTTACGTTGGAAATAGAGCAGTGCTGTGCAAAATGTGCGCGAATGGCAGAGGCATTGGGATTTCCGTCTTCAATACGAATATCTACGTTCATCATTGAACTGTAGAAAGTCCCTGCATTGGCATCGCCTATACGGCCTCCCGGACGGTAGCCGCCGCCGATAAACCAAAAAAGGTATTTCCCTTTTGCAGTTTCCCGGGTAACTTCTTGAAAACCGGGTGCTTGCTTGGCAAGGACAAAAACCGGGCGTTTGCCGCCATAACCAATGATACGAACACCTGAGGGGATGTAAATCGTCTTGCTGAGTTTATACACTCCTTCGGGGATAAAGAGGATACCGCAACCATTTTCTTTCTGTTTGGTTCGGTTCAATGCTTCTTGCAAAGCATCGGAAACATCCATACGCCCGTCAGTTTTCACATTAAAATTCTCGGGAGTGAAATATATAGCTGCCTCATCCACCGGTCGGTCGGTAAAGACCGACCGGGGATTTTGAGCAGATATTCCTACTGAGAGGATAATCATGAGAAGAAGAGTCAATGTTTTTATTCGGTTCATGTTGTGTAAGGGGTTAGATTACAAAGGATAACGTTTGATACTTACTGTCATCTTACCGCTACCGTCAACGCTGTTCACGTAGATGTATGCAGCCCATTTACCGTCGGCAGTCTTCATAAATGCACTATCGTCCTTTTTCAGGTTCAGTACATAGTTCATGGCTCCGCCTAAATCCAGCGTCTCGAAGTCTATATCGTCCACGTAAACAGCCGGATTGCTTCCTTTCAACTGGGCATCATGCACATTGGCACGTTGTTCCATGGGGGTGCTGTTGGTGGCACCCGAGGGGACAATACCACTGATGGCGATGAATTTCGGGTCCGTTGCAGGAGATACGAAAGAGTGTGCATAGTCAAAATCATTCAGTTTGGCCTGGTAGTTATAGATGAAATCAATCTTGCCGGACAAGTTCAGAGCGTTTACTTCCTCTTTGGTATAAGCCTTCATGTCTTCGATAGAGAAGTAGCAGGCACCTTCGTTCTCCAATTCGATAAGACGTTTCATGTCCATCTTGGAGATTTTGTAATTAGGGGTTTTGTAAGACACTCGGTCGCCTGTACTGGAAACGGCAGTAAAGGTAATGCTGAATGTTTTGCCTTTTGCATCTTCGGGCACTACGAAGTTATAGCGTAGTGTGGCGGCAATGAGGTCTGTCTGGGTGGTTCCGATGGCAATGGTCGGGTTGATGTAATGCGCATCGACTTTCTCCATCAGGTTGGCTGTAGAAATGCTACCGTCGGTAGATGCGTCTTTAACGGTTTGGATAGGCACATCTTCACCGGCACCATAATGTACACCGTTAACATCCATTCCGGTCTGTGCTGTGAACCAGGAGTGCAGCTCAAATCCCGTACCGGTTGCTCCGGTAATGGAGGCAACTGCTTCAGCCTTATTTATTCTTCCATTAGTGGTTCCCATGGCATAGGCAAACTCTATTTTTTCTCCGGCTATGGCAGGAGAAACCGTCTTCTTTATCATGTCATTTTTAATGGCAGATTCATCGTCATCGCTACATGCGAAGCAAGAGAGAGCGATGAAGGGCAGCATTGCATATTTCAATAGTTTCATAACAATATTCTGTTTCTTAGAAGTTTATACTGATCGATTATTCTCCTTGCAAAGTGATAGTGACCGTATAGGTCTTCTTCACTTGACGATTACCGGAAATTACAGTGTACTGGCGGGGTTGGCTGAAATCAGTCCACACTCCCATAGTCGGAGTTACGATACAATCTTTGGCAGTACCACATTCTGGCTTCAGTTTCTTGATGTTGGTACCAAATTTAGCTATCCCCGTAATGGTGTTGTTTTCGTCATCGATGGTAACACCGCTTATCAATACGTCCCTATCATCCGGTCCTCTCAATATGAGGGAAGAGATGTAACATTCTTCACTGTCAGTAACCAGCAAACCATTATCATCTACCGGATAATCATTGCATGATTGGGACAAAAGACATACTATGACAAGAGTCAATATTTTATATAGGTTTTTCATACGATTCTTTTTGTATTTAATGAACTTTATGGTAATTGCTTATCTCCACGGAGTATTCTGAGTCAGATTCGGGTTGCGGTTTCTTTCGTTTTCTGGAATCTGGTAGATATAATTCTTTTGGAAATTGAGTTCGGGTGCATTCTTGAATTCATCACGTATGCGTGTGCCATTTGTATCATACAAGGTTAAACCGTCACTGTTTGCCTCTCCCCATATGTCATGGATTTTTCTCCAGCGGCGAATATCGAATGGACGCATACCTTCAGTGGCCAGTTCCACAATACGTTCTTGCTCAATGGCATTGAAGAATGCTTCGGAATTGGCATACTTGTCGGGTGTTAAAGCCGGCAGGTTGCCACGGCTGCGAATCTTATTCAGCAAGGCTACACATTCGCTGGTAGGACCGGACGTTTCGTTGACAGCTTCGGCATACATCAGATACACATCGGCCAAACGCATCAGATAGAAATCCTGCGGACCATCTGTACGCTCCCAACCGGCTTCCTGGCGTATCCATTTACGGAAGATATAACCGGTTTGATTGCTGGCATCATTATTGATGAAACCGTTGGCCTCATTTCTTTCACCGAACATCCAGGTATATTCGTCACCCATTGTCAGGCCGTCCGTTGTAATTTTCTTGTAAGACTCACCATCCCACATGATGGTCGATTTCATACGCCAGTCACGATTCTCATAGCTGGCACGGTTACGCGCTCCATTAGGGAGTGTAGCATCTTTAGACAAGATAAGCTCATCACAGAAATCACCGGTGACAGTTGATTGGTAACGGTTTGCCAAGCGGACAGTAGGCATAATCCAGCATTGTGCATTACCGGTGGTACGGGTACCGAAGTCGCGCAACAAACTTTCACCCTGGCCGAGAGAAGGACCGCCATAAGTAATGGAGAAGATGATTTCCGAACAATTTTCATTATAATATTGGAACAGCTCTCTATAGTTGGGTTTGTCTTCAGTGCCGGGATTACCATCACCAAAGATTGTCAGGCCATAATTGTTGATTACTTTGCTGAAGTCTGAAGCAGCGGCGGCATAATAGGTTTGGGCTACACTGCTGCTCGGCTCGAAGCCTTCCAGTTCGGGCCATCCGTTTTTGTTCCAACAAGCATAGTACAATTCTATTTTTGCTTTAAAGCCCAGTGCGGCAACTTGCGTGGCACGTCCGTACTTATCACCATAGCTTACGGGGAGCTTTTCAGATGCATTCTGTAAGTCGGTGATTAGTTCAGGAATGATGGTAGCAATAGGGGTGCGTACCAATGAGCATGCTTCATCATTGCCGCTGAGTACGTGGCGATAGTAAGGAACATCACCCCAGTTTTGAACCAAACGGAAATAGGCCAATGCACGCAGGAAGTAATTCTCGGCATTGATAGCCTCCAAAGATGCTTTGGTTACGGCATTCTGTTCTGCTTGAATCATTTGCTCTACATACTGAATGGTGTAGTTGGCACGGTTGATAACCCGGTATGCATTGTTCCACATACTGGAAAATCCGCTGCCCGGCGTTCCGGGTCCCCATGAAGAAATATCACCGATACTCTTACCGCGAGTATTTTGGAATTCGCCATGCCCGTCGTAGTAGTAATCAGTTGCAAACAAAGTCCGCACTGCGTTGTAAACACCGTAGGTAGAGGACAAGGCATCATCTGTACTTGTCCAAAAGAGGTCCGAAGATACTTCTGTTGTAGCAGGACGGTTCAGCAGGTCATCTATACAAGAAGATGTTAAACCGACCAGTCCGGCTAATGCTATATACTTAATATATTTCATATTCTTTCTTATTTGTTGAGTTATCAGAATTCTATATTCAAACCGATTGAGTAGGTTTTAACCAATGGGTATAGGTCGTTTCCATGAGGCTTTTCAGGGTCGATACCTTTCCAGGGAGTTAAAGTGAAGAGGTTCTCACCGGATAAGTAGATACGTGCACGGTTGAAACCGATTCTCTGCATATAACGTTCGGGAACGGTATAACCAACCTGTAAGTTCTTCAAACGGAAATAGTTGGTATTATAAGCCCAGTATGTACTTTCTTCACGGTTCTTGTTACCGCCGCTACCATTCAGCAGACGGGGTAGGGAGGCACCACGATTGTCTAACGACCAAGAATCACTCCAATGGAATTGTTGGAATGCATAACGGTTATCCGGTATCTTGGTATTGTTCAAATCATCCAACCATACATCAGAACGTCCGTAGTTACCCTGGAACAAAGCCTGGATATCAAAACCCTGGTAGGCTCCGGTCAAAGTAATACCGAATTGTCCCATCGGGGTATCGCGGTATTTGTCGGTGTATGCTTTCTTATCAAGGTCACTGATTTTACCGTCACCATTCAAGTCTTTGAGGATAATGTCACCCGGTGCGTTGTAGGCATCTCCTTGATAGGGTGCATTGTAGAGTTGATTCCAGCTTTGCACCAAACCCGGATAAGCTTCATATATATAGAGGAAGTGGTAAGGCATGTCGAGCATAATCCACCCACGGTTCAGATAGTCACCCCATTTCTCCAGCTTATTTACGTTATAAGAAGCGTTTACATTGACGCTGTATTCGAATTTGCGAATACTGGACTGCCAGTTCAGATTCACTTCAATACCGCGGTTACGCAGGTCGGCCACATTGATATTCGGTGCCGAATAACCGGTTAATAACGAAGATATGCTGGAACCACGAATCATACCGGTGGTGAAACGGTCGTACCAGTCGAGTTCCGCAGTCAGTCGGTTGTTGAAGAATCCTAAGTCCAAACCTATATTGATGACACGGGTTTCTTCCCAAGAAAGGTCTTGGTTAATCATCTTATTGGCACTGAATCCGGTTGCAAGACCGTTGTTTCCAACAATATAATTGGTAGTTCCCATTGTTTCTTTTTGTTCGTAACGTCCTACTCCGGAGTTATTACCCAGAGAACCGTAAGAAGCACGGAACTTGGCATTACTGATTGCTTTCTTCAACGGGGCGAAGAAGGCTTCTTCCGAAACACGCCAACCTACAGCAGCTGATGGGAAGAAACCCCATTGATGTCCTTTGGCAAAGCGGGAAGAACCGTCGGAACGGAAGTTGAATTCAAACAAGTATTTATCAAATAATGTATAGTTGACGCGGCCTATGAAAGAACGCAAACCTTCGGATTCGGATTTACCGTCGTTGGTCTGTACTTCCTTGGAAGCTGCATCCAGTTCTTCAAGGCTGTTGTGCAAACGGTTCTTACGTCCTGCACCCATGTTGCGTTGGAACCAGTATTCTTCGGCTGCATTGAACATGGCGGAAATATGATGCCCTTTGAAGATTTCCTTTTCATAAGTGATACGTCCTTGGAACAAAGTCTTATGACCTTCGTTATTGGAATTGCTGATGATATCACCTGTATCCGGCATGGTGCGGGCTATACTGTTGGTCTGGAAGTTCATCTGGTTCACCACATTCTGGATGCTTTTGCTGAACTGGTTATAATAGCGCAAAGCGTAACTGACGTTCAACTTCAAATCCTTAAGCGGTTCCCATTCCAAGTAAGCGTTTCCATTAAATTCTTTGCGGGAAGTATTTGTGCGATAAGCTTCGTATTCGGCAACAGCATTACCGGCAGAAGCAGATTCTCCATAAGCCATGGCACCGCCGTATTCACCTGTTTCAGGATGCTTGTTCAAAATACCGGAGATGACATATTTTAAACCTGCAGTTTCCAAACCTGCGCCGCGAGGTGTCTGGCGCTCTGACCAGCTACCATCTGTTCTGATACCTATTTTTACGTTATCACGAACCTTATAATCCACGTTCAAACGCATGTTATAACGGCTGTAGTCATTGTGGATTTGCAGACCTTCCTGGTCCATGATGCCGAGTGAAGTATAGAAATTTATCTTATCGTTGCCGCCGGAGGCTGAAACCGTATGGTTCATGATGGCACCGGTACGGAACATTTCGTCATATTGGTCGGTGTTCGGAAAAAGAATAGGATCTACCAAGCCCATGGCCATCCATTGCTCTACCGTACCCTGCTGGAAACTGGTCGATTTGTTACCTGTGGCAGCAGAGCGCATCTGCATGGTCAGTGCACGGCTATAGTCGGCTAAATAGTCGTAAAACTCTACGGGGCTTGATAAGGCATAAGAACCATTATAAGTCACTTTGGATTTGGCTTCTTTAGAACCGCCTTTGGTGGTAATCAAGATAACACCGTTGGCTGCACGCGAACCGTAAACGGCTGACGAAGCTGCATCTTTTAAGACTGAGATGCTTTCAATATCGTTCATATTAATACGATTGATATCTACATCCGGCATCCCGTCCACTACAATCAATGGGTCAGAATTGTTGATGGAACCCAAACCGCGTACTTTCAGCGAAGCACCGTCTCCACCTGCAAAACCGGTTGTTTGGCTCACTACCAATCCCGGCACCAAACCCGAGAGACTGGAAGATACGTTTGTGATGGAACGGCTGGCAATCTTTTCATCGACTTTTACTGCTGCAACAGAACCGGTCAGGTTTACTTTCTTCTGAGTTCCATAACCCACTACAACGACCTCATCCAGTGTTTGAGAGTCTTCCGAGAGGGTTACTACTACATTGGTTCTACCTTTCAAGGGTACTTCTTGAGTAATGTATCCGATGAAAGATACTACAAGAGTTGCATTAGATGAGGCTTCAATGTTAAAATGTCCGTCGATGTCTGTGATTGTGCCGCCGGTGCTGTCTTTTACTTTTATATTAGCACCGATAACCGCCTCTCCTGTGTTATCTTTTACTGTACCGGTAATTCTGGCATTTTGTGCCGTGACACTTCCGATACCAATAAAGAGTAATAGGAATACCAAAAAATGTTTCATATTAGACTTAATTTTGAATGAATAAATTAAAGGTTAATTTTCATGTGAAGATGATAACCTTCATCTTCTTTCTCTCTACAGAAAACAGTTGAGCTGCTTCCTATAAAGAAAGTGTATTCTCATAGGTGTTACTTCATAGGCGTCCTTTCTTTTTTAAAGTTATTAATGAGGTCTTGTTGTGAGCTATTTATATGCTTCGGTTAATTCTTTATACCATTTTTGCAAAACAAAGAATGCTTTCTTTTTCTGTCCTTTGTCAGAAACCAGTCCTTTACGGTTGAAGTCGTCTTGAATCTCGGGTACATGGCGGCGCGGTGAGCGGAAATCTTTCAATATCCACGGAGTAGTGCCGGCAAGTCCCGGAATACGTTTCAACATGTTCACGTGGCGGATATACAAATCTTCCTGATACTCCTCCGTGAAGCGTTCTTTGGGTGAGCCGTGGTGCCCGTACAAAGCACCGCCTCCGAGTTCACTGATGAATACCGGTTTCTGAGTATCGAATGTCCAGTTCACGCGGTCACATTTCTCAGAGTCGCCATCGTACCAGCCCACATACTCGTTGAAGCTGATGATATCCAATAGCTCTCCCAACGGGTCGTTTACCGTCAGAACACCCGGCTGTACTTCTTCCTTCTCCATAGCTGCGCCAATTAGGCGGACGCTATCGAGGCTTCTTGCTTTGTTTGCCAGATTAGAGAGGAACGTGAGACGCGTCTTGCTGTGCGGAGTTTCGTTGGCAATAGACCAGATGATGATGTTACAACGGTTCTTGTCGCGGGCAATCATGTCGCACAATTGTTGCTCCGCATTTTGGTAAGTATCCTTGTTCTCCCAGTGAATCGTCCAATACACGGGAATTTCGGACCATACAAGGAAGCCCATACGTTCGGCCTCGCGCACCATCTCTTCATTATGGGGATAATGGGCCAGGCGAACAAAGTTGCATCCCAGTTCCTTTGCCCAACTCAGCAATGTGTGGGCATGGTCTTTTGAGTAAGCACGACCACTGTAATAGGGAGTTTCTTCGTGGATGCTGATACCCCTGCAGAAGATTTCCTTGTCATTCAGCAATATCTTGATGCCCTCCGTGCGAATCGTGCGGAAACCTATCTCATCAGAAACCTTATCCGTTTCGGAAGCCAGGTTCACGGCATATAATTTCGGATTCTCCGGAGTCCAGAGTATAGGTTTGCTTTTTATTAGGAATGAAGCATACCCGTTGGCATCGGTCGTGACTTCTTTCTTTACTTTCAGTTCGGGAATATCCAGTGTTATCTTCTGTTCCTTGTCAGAACCTTCCAGTTGCACCCAGCCCTCAATCATGTTCTTGTCATCCTTTGCCAACTGTACGTAATAGTCGCGTATATAGGTTGCAGGCATTTCTATCAGAGTGACGGGACGGGTTATTCCACCGAAGTTCCACCAATCTGCATTGACCGTGGGCACAGCTTCGGGCAGGCGTTTGTTGTCCACCTTGACCACGAGGCTGTTCGTGCCTTCTTTCAGGAGGTTGGTAATTTCAAAGTTGAAAGGAGTAAACCCGCCGATGTGCCTTCCCAGACGTTTGCCGTTCAGCCACACGATAGCCTCGTAATTAACAGCTCCGAAGTTTAGGAAAAGGCGCTTGCCCGGCTGCAAGGAGTATTCAAAATGTTTGCGGTACCATACGGTTCCTTCATAATAATACAATTGCGGACGCTGTGTGTTCCAGTCTCCGGGAACAAACAGCAGTTTATCCGTTTCAAAGTCGTATTCCTGCAACTTGGTCTTGTCGGAATAAGTCTTGTCCTGGGCATAACCTCCGTCATAGGGTTTCAGACGGTAATCGTAGTAGCCGTTTTCAAAAGGATCTACAATTGTTTTCCACTGCCCGTCGAGGGATGTCGTCTGGCGTGCGCTGACATTCATTATCTGAGGTGCTTGCTGGGCGAAAGCCAATACCGGCATCAGCATCAAAAGAAAAGTCAGACTGTTCTTCAAGAGTGTTTTCATACTACTATATTTTGATTTAAAATTAAGAAGAACGATTTCCATGCATTCTTCTGTAGAGTAATGACAAATATACAGGTATGAGGCATTCGTATTCCGAAATCGGCTACATCATAATTACATCAAATGCCGGTTTTGACTACATCATTACTTTCTCACGAATGTTGTAAGGTGTTGGTTATAAGTACGTTTTCTTTCAAGTATGCTTCTTCTGAATAAATCTGTTAAAGATGATGTGGTGGAATACTACTTTAGAGTAAAGGAGTTATCTTTGCTTCATAAACGCAAATGTTGACCGCTATGAAAAGCAAGTCCTATTTTATACTTACCCTTTTGTTATTGCTGTCGGTGCAGTTGAATGCAGGATGGCAACGCCCGGTAACGAACTATACCCGCCATACTTATAAGGCAGGTAATCAAAACTGGATGTTACAGCAACACGATAACGGTTGGATGTATGTGGCCAATAGTAACGGTTTACTCGAATTTGACGGTGCAAGCTGGAATCTTTACCCTATACGTAATGCAAAGGCGCGGGCCATGAGAATAGGGAATGACGGACGGATTTATATCGGTGGAATCGGGTGGTTCGGTTATTTCACTCCAAACAGGCTGGGCGGATTGGACTATACATGCCTTTCGGATAATTTGCCCCCGAATTCAATAGTTGGCGTGATATGGAACATATTGCAGGATAAAGAGAGAATCTATTTCCAATCAGACCGTAGTTTGTTCTACTGGGAAAATAATAAGTTGGAATACTTGGAGTATCCGGGTGAGATTTATACGTCGGCCATTTTATATAATAAGTTCTATATCGGTGCGGCCGAGGGAGTTCTGGTGATGGATGGAAAGAAGTTCAGTTTGGTGCCGGGTTCGGAGATGCTGGGCAGGGTATCGGGACTATTACCCTATAGTGGCAAGATTCTGATAGCCACCCGTTACAACGGCCTTTTTATCTATGATGGCGAGACGGTGCAGAAGTTCAATAGTGTTGCAGATAGCTTTATGCAGCACAATCGTGTGTTTTGTGCTGCTCTTAACCAGTCTTTGCTGGCACTTGGCTCTGTGCAGGATGGGGTTTGTTTGCTTGATTTGGAAAAGGATGAAATGAATGTGATTTCCATTAATAGTGGATTGCAGAACAAAACAGTGCTCAGTATGTCTTTCGATGCGCTGAACAACCTTTGGTTGGGGCTGGATAATGGCATTGACTGTGTACATTTGAGTTCGCCCGTTTCTTCTCTATATGGTAATAAACCGGTCATTGGGTCCGGATATTCTTCTATCGTTTATCAGGGTAAGTTGTATCTGGCTTCCAATCAAGGCCTTTATACAACACTACCATCCACTGAACTGAACAAAGAGATACCGATGACTTTTGTTCCCGGAACCGGTGGACAGATGTGGTCTTTCCTAAACTATGACGGTAAGCTGTTCTGTGCTTCGGACAACGGTGTCTTTGTGATAGACGGCGATAAGATGGAGCATTTGGATGGTATAAAAGGTGTCAGGAGCCTTGTCCCTTTGAACGGTCGCCCGGATGTGCTGATTGCGGGTACTTATGGTAAATATAGTGGGTTGCATTTACTGAAAAAAGTGGCCGGGCGTTGGCAGCCTGCTTTCCGGCTTAAGAATTTCACTTATGCTGCAAAAAGCCTAATGGCTGAAAGTTCGGGTAATGCGTTATGGGTGACAAATAAGGACAGAGGTGTCTGCCGCTTGATTCTGTCGGATGATTTGCAGGAAGTGGTAAGTTTGAAAAAGTATAACCATAGCGCTTTCCCTTCCGGTTATGATATATTTCTGACGCAGGTAAACAGTGAAACAGTTGCAGTGTCACATTACGGGTTGTGGCGCTACAATCAAGCCACGGATAGTCTGGAAGAATATCATGAGTTGGAAAATATGTTGGACGGGAAAGCCGCTTACAGTTATCTCACCATGGATATGGCCCATAATATATGGTACGTTTCAGGTGAAGCTCTCAAGTTGTTGCGCTACGATGCTGTGAAGAATACCTATTCAAAATTGCCTCATGACACATTCTTGAAGGGCTCTTTGATAGAGAACTATGAGCATGTAAATGTATATGACGGGCAAGCTGTGGTGGGAACGGAAGAAGGTTTTTCCCTGGTACGCTTTTCATCGACGGCTGTGGGTAAGGAAAAGCTATCTCTACAGATACGCCGTGTATATCTCACAGGACGACGCGACTCATTGATTTACGGGCGTAGCTATCATTACACAGATTCTCTTGTCACTATTCCCTATAAACACAACTCCCTCCGCATAGAGTATAATGTGAACAGTAACGATGCATCCCAATCGGCTCTTTTTTCCTATCGCTTGAGCGAGGGGAGCGAAAGGGGAGAATGGAACGAGTACAGTGAGAATACTATTAAAGAATTTACGGGTCTGCATGAAGGTAAGTATGTGTTTAGCGTAAAATTGATGACCGATAAAGACCAGGAGTTGGTAATGACTTCGTTCTCATTTGAAATCTTGCCCCCTTGGTATCGCACCTGGTGGAGCTACTTGATATATGCAGTCGCTGTGGGTTTACTACTATATTATATAGCCTATCGCATAGCTGTCAGCCGGAAGCATCTGTTGATGCAAAAAGAGCTGGAGCTCTACAGGCAGAAACAAGAATTCAAGAAAGAGAGTGAATTGAAAGACCAGAAGATTGACTCACTGAAAGAGGAGAACTTGCAGGCAGAGTTAAGCCATAAATCAGAAGAACTAATCCGTACTACCTTGAATATTGTGCGCAAGAATGAGATGCTGATGGGTATCAAGAAAGAAGTATTAGGCATTTCCCATTCCATCAGTGAAGAAAACTTGGTTTCCCTCCGGCGTAAAACACTTCGGTTACTGGGACAGATTGAAACGAATATTGAGCACGATGACGACTTGCAGGCTTTCCAAAGCACCTTTGACTCTGTGTACCACGACTTCTTCAGAAAACTCGAAGAGGCATATCCCGAATTGAACAACAAGGATAAACTGCTCTGTGCATATATCAAGATGAACCTGCTCTCCAAAGAGATAGCTCCCTTGCTGAACATCTCTCTGCGCGGAGTGGAAATCAGCCGTTATCGCCTTCGGAAAAAGCTGGGCCTGGAAGAAGGGGAGAACCTGGCGGAGTTCTTGCAGAGGTTCAATAAGTGATGCGAAGCAGGGGTTGAATACTCCCCGAATCCCCTAAAGGGGAGGTGGATACTTCGTACCTCTGTGTTCAATCCCGCTACGAAATGAGCACAATGATATTTTGATTTGTTGTAATTTATCAAGGTTTTGACTGTGCTTTTTGTAACTTCTTGATTATCAATATTATTCTGGTGTGCTGCATTCACTATACGACTGAATTAGGTTCAGTATGCTACTGTTTCTTGAATCTGTGTTGTTTGTAAATAATGCAGATTGCTATTCGGCTCTTTTCCCGGTTCATAACGGGGCAGAAATGAAGTAAATGATATACCGCAAGGCGCTTGTTGCCTTGTCAACTTGTCCCCTCGTGATACTAACATTTATCTCAAACCCGTTTAGAAATGAACTAATTCAACCCCTAATTCCCATAAGTAACCTACAACATCAACAAACTCTCCGGCCCCATATTGAACAGCAAATCTACAATGCTCAGGTTAGGCAGAAAGCCGTGCTTCTCCTGAAAGACCTGGTAATAGGGTTTGGGAGAGAACTCCGGGTCTTCCAGTCGGAAGTCTTTCTTCGGATGGATGCGTTCGCGGAAATCCGCTTCATTCGGAGTGAATTCAGTCCGGTATTCGGTGGTGCGTGCCATATCGGGCTGTATGTCTATCAGAGAACAGATAAGATGGCAAAGTTTTTCGTTGAAATCGACTAAAAACTCATACTTCTTTTCATAGAAAGGGCGGAAGTCGTCTTTATAATATTCAAAGAAAGGAGTGTGGTTGTAGGCAGATTCAAGCGCATTCCAGTGCAGATGCTGCCAGTTACCGTGGTCGGAGATACGGATATCGCGCATCGGGCATTTTAGGCTATCCGGCTTTACGGTAGGGATGGAAAGTGCCAACTCGCCGTCCGGTGCGGCAATGGTGCAGCGGTTGCGGTAAGTCTGCTTCATATAGTGGTCATGCTGTTCGATGAATACTTTATCGTATGCCAGCAATTTGGTATAATATTCTATGGGAGCCAAATAGGCGGAAGAAAGAAAAACTGTTTTCATCAGTATATTTACGATTAGATGATTTGCGATTTACGATTGAAGCTACTGTTCATTGTTTGTATTTTCATTTTTATTCTTTCATTTGTTTGTCATTCCACTCTTTTCCATATCCTGCCCCATCGGTAACCGCTGAAAGGTCCTGTTCCCTTTTCTTTGGAGAACCAGATGATAGATGCCTTGCCTATGATGTGGTCTTCGGGGACGAAACCGAAAAGGCGGGAGTCCGAAAGATTGATGGCATTGTTGGCACCTACCCAGTAGTAGTCTTTGGTAAAATAGCAGTGTTGCACGGGCTTGCCTTCCACATAAAGGGTGTCGTTCTTGATTTCGGCCTGTTTCTTTTCGTGAAGTACCAGGGTATTTCGCAACAAAGTCTTGTTCCACGGATATACGCGTATGGCTTTGCCTTTGCTGGGGATTATCAGAGGTTTCAGCATCTCCATGGAGTCTTCCTTGACAATCGGTTCTATCCAGCAATTCCCGTTCATGGCTTGTTCCAACAAGTAGTGTTCATAACGGCTGAAACTGCGTATATTCTTTATTGAGTCCTGCCCCAATAGTTTGTTGGGAGCGATGGAAAGGATGGAAAGCAATGAATCCAACTGTCGTTCCCGTTGCCTGGGGTAAGAATAAAGGAACTTCTGGTCGGGTGCATTCTTTTCGGAAGGAATCACTGAAAAAAGCGAATCTATCAGCAAGGTATCTCCGGGAGTACCGATGCAATGGCTGATAAAGACTTCCCGTCGGTCAATCACGGGTTCTGAAAGATTGGCAGGATTGTTGAATACAAGAATATCCTCTTTCTGCACCGGACTGTCCGCCCAGCGATGATATCCCCATAACTTCATAAAAGGAAGCCGTAGACCGTAGCTCCACTTGTTTACAAGAATACATTCACCCCGGTACAGTGAGTTCTCCATACCGGAAGAAGGGATAAGATAGGAAGTTGTCACACAACCCCGGAGCAGTACTACGACGAGCACTACTCCAACCATTGCAATTGCCATCTTCCATCCTTTCATCCTGTCGTTCGAAATTAAAGAATTAAAGAGTGAAAGAAGGAAAGGCTTGAGGTCGTTTCCCCACCTCCCTCTTTAATTCTTTAACTCTTAATTCTTAATTCTTTAACTCTTTAATTCATTTAATGCCGTCCATCCACTTGAATATCCGGTTCCAGCGTATCTTACCGTCAAACCAGCCTCGGTCTTTGTCCAGTGACAACCATACTACGATAGGCTTTCCTACGACATGGTCTTCCGGCACAAAGCCCCAGTAACGGGAGTCGGCGGACTTGTCGCGGTTGTCGCCCATCATCCAGTAGTAGTCCATATTGAAGGTATAGGAGTCGGTCTTTTCACCATTGATGTAGATGCCGTCTTCCTTGACTTCCAGTTTGTTGCCTTCATAGGCAACGATGCAGCGTTCGTAGATGGGCAGGTTATCCTCGGTCAGCTTGATGGTGGCACCTTTGGCGGGAATCCAGATTGGACCGTAGTTGTTGCGGTCCCATTTGGTGTAAAGGTTCAGCGGATACATCTGTCCCGAGAACTCTCCCGGTTCGATGATAATCTTGCTGATGAGTTTCTTGTTGCCCGAAAGGGTCTCGTACATCTTTTTGGTAAGCGGAAGATGATAGACCGGTGCCAGTCTTCCTTGGGCATCCCGGCGGTCCAGTCCCATTTCAATCAGATTCTCTTCCCAGCCCAGACCGTCGGTCATCAGTGTCTGGTCCTCTTTGCTGATGCCCAGTTCACGGAACATATCATCGGTGATATAAGGACCTGTAGTCTGTACAAAGTAGTTGAACTGCATTTCTGCAGGGTTCTCGATGGCCTTGCCGTCGATGTATACCTGTCCTTTCTTGATTTGCAACGTATCGCCGGGCAGGCCTACGCAACGTTTTACATAGTTTTCACGACGGTCAACGGGGCGTATGACAATGTCACCGTACATTCTAGGATTGGAACGGATAAGATTACGTCCGGCATTGTAGTACAGGTCGTAGACAGTACGTTGCTGCTTGCGTGTCAGGCTGTCCATATTCACCTTGTTGGGATACACGCGTTTTCCTTCTTCGTAAGCAAGGGTATAGAAGTCTGTCTGCTGGAAGTTGGTGGCTACCGTGTCGCCTGCCGGGAAGTTGAACACCACAATATCGTTCAGTTTCACTTTGCCGAAGCCCGGCACACGTTTGTATTCCCATTGAGGCCATTCGATGTACGACTTGGTGTTGAATACCGGTAGTGTATGTTGTGCCAGCGGCATGGAAAGCGGCGTATTCGGTACGCGCGGGCCATAGCTCATCTTGCTGACATAAAGGAAATCGCCTACCAACAAGGATTTCTCCAGTGAGGAAGACGGTATCTGGTAATTCTGGAACACATAGATATTTACGAAGTAGACGGCTACCAGCGCAAATACGATGGCATCCACCCAACTCATGATGCTGCGTACGGCAGGATTCTCCGATTTCTTCCAGAACCCCCAGGGTATCTTCTTACTGATGTAGATGTCAAAAATGAAGGGTAGTACAATCAGTCCCAGCCAGCTTTTTACCCAAACCAGAAAGGCAAGGTAGAGCAGGGTGACTATACTGAATTTAATCCATTGGGTGCGTGTTGTTTTTCTCATGATGTTTTAGTCTTTTAAAAATGGAAACAAGTCACTCATTCCCAAAGCACCTTCGTGCTTGGCGGTATATTCGGCAGCAAGGACAGCTCCCAAGGCAAATCCCCTGCGATTCTTGGCATCGTGGGTGATAGTGATGCTGTCGGCTTCGGAGTCGTAGCGGATGCTGTGGATGCCCGGTACTTCTCCTTCGCGGATAGAACTTATGGGTAGCTCATTGGCTGCACATTCCGTAGAGCCCGAAACGGTTCCGTCGGGAGCCTGGAAAGTTCCTTCTATCCATTTGTCCTTACGGTCGAGATTCTCCAGAATACCTTCGGCAAGCGTGATGGCCGTTCCGCTCGGAGCGTCCATCTTGTGGATGTGGTGCGTTTCGCTCATTGTCACATCATAGGCAGGGAATTGGTTCATTATCTTTGCGAGGTACTTGTTGACGGCAGAGAATATGCTTACTCCCAGACTGAAGTTGGACGACCAGAACAGTGTCTTGCCGCCTTCGGTACAAAGTCTCTTCACTTCGTCTCCATGTTCCGCCATCCAGCCCGTACTGCCGGATACCAGTTTGACCCCGGCGCGGAATGCCTTCATATAGTTATTGTATGCAACCATGGGGTTGGTGAACTCTATGGCAACGTCGGCGCTCTTGAAGGCTGCCGATTCAAAGTCTTCCTGATTGTCGACATCGATGATGCTTACAATTTCGTGTCCGCGGCCAAGGGCTATTTTCTCGATTTCCTTGCCCATTTTTCCGTAGCCGATTAATGCGATTTTCATTGTTTCTATCTGTTTTTATTTAGTTTATCAACAAACTATAGGTCGCAAAGATAATCTTTTTCTTACATTTGTGCTCAACATTAACGTCTTGTTAACATGGAACAACTACTGCATTATGTTTGGAAGCACAAAATATTTCCTTTGTCATTGCTCCAGACAACCTCCGGCCGGCCGGTAGAAGTGATAGATCCCGGTTTGCCGAACATGAATGCAGGCCCCGATTTTTTTAATGCCAAACTGAAAATAGACGGTACGCTCTGGGTGGGCAACGTCGAAGTGCATACGCAGGCATCAGACTGGCTGCTCCATAGGCACGACCGTGACAAGGCGTATGATACCGTCATCCTGCACGTGGTGGGCGAATCGAATTGTGATGTGTACCGCACGAACGGTGAGCTGGTTCCCCAGATGGTGCTCACTTGCCCCGACACTGTCCGCTTGCGCTATGAAGAGCTTCGGCAGACAGAGATTTATCCTCCCTGCTATTCCATCCTTGCCTCCCTTCCAAAGCTGACCGTCCATTCCTGGCTGTCCGCTTTGCAGGTAGAGCGTTTTGAGCAGAAAGCATGCGTCATATCCCAGCGGCTCGAACGCTGCAATCATCATTGGGAAGATGTTTTCTTCATTACTCTTGCTCGTAACTTCGGCTTCGGGCTGAATGGGGATGCTTTCGAGGCATGGGCAAACCGCCTTCCATTCCGCGCCGTAGACAAGCATCGGGACAGTCTGTTTCAAGTGGAGGCTTTCTTCCTGGGGCAGGCAGGCCTGCTGGAGGAGGTCTCGGCAGAGGCAGATGATTATTATTTGATACTTCAGAAAGAGTTCCGCTACCTGCAACACAAGTTCGAGCTGCCAGCTCCCATGTCTGTTGAGCAGTGGCGGTTTCTGCGTCTTCGTCCCGATAACTTTCCACATGTACGCCTCGCCCAGCTTGCCTGTCTGTATCACAAGGAGCAGTCGCTCTTCTCGCGTGTTATGGAGGCTGAAACGCTGGAGGCGGTGAAGAAGATACTAGCTGCCAAGACTTCCGCGTATTGGGAGGAGCACTTCAATTTCAGAAAGGTTTCACCCCGGAGGGAAAAGCGGGTAGGGGACGGTGCCTTGAATCTGATTGCCATCAATACGGTCATCCCGTTTCTTTATGCTTATGGCCTGCACAAGGCCGATGACGTTTTGTGTGACCGTGCCACCCGTTTCCTTGAATCCTTGAAGGCCGAAAACAATCACGTAACCCGACTTTGGGATGGTGCCGGTTTGCCGGTATCTACCGCTGCCGATTCGCAGGCTCTGCTTCAACTTCAAAAGGAATATTGTGACAAGAAAGACTGCTTGCGTTGCCGGTTTGGTTACGAGTATCTGAAACATAGATGATAATAATTATCGCCCCATAGCCTTAGCATTTTATTACTTTTATATTATCTTTGCGCATTGAAAAATAATCCGAGTATATGAAGGCTATCCGCTTTGTTTTTTGTCTGTTTGCGGCACTCATGCTGACGACTCTCAATGGTCTGGCTGCCGAAGAGGAGGATTTCAAGACATTTCTCCAGAAATTCACGTCCAGTGCTTCATTCCAGTATTCCCGAATCAAGTTTCCTTTGAAGTCTCCCATCGCCCTCTTGAAGGATGACGGTGAGACGGAACAGACTTTTCCCTTCACCCGCGAGAAGTGGGCATTGCTAGACGAAGAAACGCTGAAGGAAGGACGTACTACCGAAGAGGAGGGAGGTACCTATATTTCTCACTTCACTGTCAATGAGCCTGCCCATAAAGAGTTCGAAGCAGGCTATGATGAATCAGAACCTTCCCTTCGTGTGGTCTTTGAACTGACGGATGGCAAGTGGTATGTCACCGACTGCTATAACGACTGGTACAACTTCGATCTCCCTATCAATGAACTGGAAGAAACTATTCAGGCGGTACAAGAGGAAAACAAGGCTTTCGAAGAACTTCATCCTTGATGAAGTGGGGGCAGAAATCCGCCTCAATCATTATTTTATCCTTCTTCTGTACGATTTATGCCCCTCTTTTTCCAAAAAGAGGGGTTTCTTTGTACCGTACTAATACATTGAAATATGCGGTTACAACTTCTTTTGATGCAACTTCTCTTATGTGTCCTCCCCGGTATGGAGATGGGCGCTTCCTGCCGGCTTACCGCCTGGGTCGTGGAGGATTCTTCCGGAAAAGTGGAAATTACATGTATCGGCGATACGATGGATATTGTATCTCCGGACGGGCTGTCCCTTTGGTATAAGGAACGGTTGACGGGAAACTATGAGATTACCTACCGGGTACAAGTGGTGGTTGAGAATGGTAGCTACGACCGTCTCAGCGACTTGAATTGTTTTTGGGGGGCCGATGACCCCCGGCATCCGGATGACTTCTTTGCCCGCAGTGCATGGCGCAACGGCGAGTTCAAGAATTACAATACGCTGGACCTTTACTATGTGGGCTACGGCGGTAATGATAATGGAACTACGCGTTTCCGTGAATACCATGGAGAGTATTATGGAGTGGACGATGCAAAGATTAAACCCATCTTGAAAGAGTATACCGATGCCGCCCACCTTTTGAAGCCCAACCATTGGTATGAAGTTAAAATCCGTGTGGAGAATGGAGCCACCACTTATGCCATGGATGGTGAAGAGCTTTTCAGCTTACCGGTTGCCGATGGCAAAGGAGACGGCTATTTCGCCTTACGGTTGTGGCAGAACCACGTACGTTTTGCAGATTTCCAAGTAGCAAATATCGATAACCTTAAATAAACAGACATGATGCAATTCAGTAAATGGAAAATAGGAGCGGTAGCGCTCGTTTGCATGTTGCTGCCGGGCAGTGTACATGCACAAATCGTGAAGAATGAGCGCTTGCTTTCTTTTGAGGAGAAGCAGGTTCCGGCGTTTGTCACTACGGCAGCTGGTTCGCAGTTGGGCATTAGCGACGAACATTATAGGGATGGCGACCACAGTTTGAGCTGGACTTTCGAGCCGGGTGCCGCACTGTCTATCAAAAAAGACTTGAAGTTTGAGAAGAAAGACCCGACGGGGAAAGACACCTATCTTTCGGCTTTCATCGTATGGGTGTACAATGAGCAGGCCCAGGACAAGCAGATTCGGTTCGAGTTCCTGAAGGATGGCAAGGTATGCACCTCTTTTCCTTTTGGCATCAACTTCACCGGTTGGCGCGGAGCATGGGTATGTTATGAACGCGATATGCAAGGCACCCCGGAAGAAGGGATGGACGAAATCCGCATTGTAGCCCCCGACGTGAAAGGGAAACTCTTTTTCGACCATCTGATTACTGCCAGCAAGGTAGATGCCCGCCAGCAGACTGCCGACTTGCAGGTACCGTTTGTAAATAAGGGAACCACCAACCACTGGCTGGTTATCTACGAACACTCCTTGTGGAAACCGGACATCCCTCTAACAGACGTGACCGAGGCGCAGAAGCAGGATATACGGGTTATGGAGAAGCGTTTCCGCGGCATGCTCTACACACCTTCCGCGCTTTCGGACAAGGAGATGCAGTCCATCCGTGAGAAGTATGATTTTTATCGGATTACCTACAAGAACGGCAAGGTAGCAGGACGTCCTATCTATTTCGTACGTCACTCCGAGGCATACGAACGTATGGTACCCGATTGGGACAAAGATATGTTCTCCAGACTGGGGATAGAGATAAGCGACTATTTCAACCTGATGAAACGCGTCGCCATCGCCTACAACAATGCGGAGGATGCGGCGCTGAAACACGAGTTGAAGCAGAAATTCATCGCCATGTACGATAACGCCACCGACCAGGGTATTGCCTACGGCAGTTGCTGGGGGAATATCCACCATTACGGATATAGTATGCGCGGTCTGTTTGTGGCTTATTTCTTGATGAAGGACGTGTTGCGTGAGGCAGGTAAGCTGGAAGAGGCGGTACGTACGCTCAACTGGTATGCCATCACCAATGAGGTATATCCCGAACCTGCCGTCAACGGTATTGATATAGATACGTTCAACACCAAGTTGCAAGGCCGCATAGCCAGCATTCTGATTATGGAGGATACACCGGAGAAACTGCAATACCTGCGTTCCTTCTCCCGTTGGCTGGACAATGGCTGCCTTCCTGCGCCGGGATTGGCCGGTTCTTTCAAGCCGGACGGTGCTTGCTTCCATCATTGCAACAATTATCCTGCCTATGCAGTGGGCGGTCTGGACGGTGCCACTAATATGATTTACTTGCTGAGTGGTACCGAGTTCCGTCTGTCCGAGCAGGCACACGAGACGGTGAAGAAAGTGCTTCTCACCATGCGTGTCTATTGCAATCTGAAGCAATGGTCTCTCTCCATGTCCGGACGCCATCCCAACGGGGGAGGAAGCCTGATACCTATCCAATATGCCACGATGGCCATTGCCGGTACGCCGGATGGCAAGCAGAAGTATGACCCCGAAATGGCTGCTGCCTATCTGCGCCTGGTTGCCTATACAGAAGCTCCGGACAAGAATGCGCCCGACTATCTGCCGAAGGCTTCTACCTGCCACGAATTGGAGATGAAGAAGTTGCTCGAAGCCCAAGGCTTCCGTCCGGAACCCGACCCGCAAGGCAATCTGGCTTTGGGTTACGGTTGTGTATCCGTACAGCGTCGCAGCAACTGGGCTGCCGTAGTACGCGGACATTCCCGTTACCTCTGGGCTGCCGAGCACTATCTCCCCGCCAACTTCTATGGCCGTTATCTGGCACATGGCAGCATGCAGATTCTTACCGGAAAACCCGATGAAATGGTTACTTTTGCCACCAGTGGCTGGCAGGAGGCCGGTTTCGACTGGAATCGTATTCCGGGTGTCACGAGCATTCATTTGCCTTTCGACCAGCTGCGTGCCCGGGTATTGAATGTCGATACCTTCTCCGGCATGGAGGAGATGCTCTATTCCGACGAAGCTTTTGCCGGCGGTTTGTCCCAAGCACATCTGAACGGTAACTTCGGTATGGTGCTGCATGAACATGATAAGTATAACGGTTCTCACCGTGCCCGCAAGTCGTTCCATTTCTTCGACGGCACCATTGTATGCCTCGGTACGGACATCGAAAACCTAAATACCGAATATCCAACGGAAACCACCGTGTTCCAGCTTGCCGCCACCACTCCCGAAACCCGTCGGTACTGGGAGGCTTATCAGAGTGACGGACGGACCTATATCGACCCCAACGGCGTGGGCTATTACATTTCCAAAGCCTCCCGTCCTGATGCCCGCTACGAGAAGAACTTCCCGCAAGTGACCGTGGGCGAGCGTAGCACCAAGCCCACTTCCGGCGACTGGGTGTCCTTGACATTACAGCATGGCAAAGCCCCGAAAGGCGCTTCCTACGAATATGCCGTGCTGCCCCGCACGGATGCCGCCGCTTTGAAGGCATTCGCCAAGAAACCCACTTACAAGATTCTCCGGCAAGACCGCAACGCCCACATTGTGCGTTCTCCGGCAGACGGTCTTACTTCTTACGTCTTGTTTGAGACTCCGCAGGCTCTGCCCGACGGCGGATTGTTGCAGAAAGCCGATACATCGTGCCTTGTCATGATACGCGAATATAAGGACAAGCTTCTGCTGACTGTTTCCCAACCCGACCTGGCCTTGTACCGTGGTCCGAGTGACGAGGCTTTCGATAAGGACGGAAAACGTATTGAGCGCAGTATCTATTCACGCCCGTGGACTGACAATGAGAGTCAGGAGATTCCCGTAACCGTTACTTTGAAGGGACAGTGGAAGGTTGCCGAGACATCCTATTGCAAGGTGTTGTCGGCAGACAAGAAGCAGACAGTGCTGCGCTTTACTTGCCGGGATGCTGCAAGTTTCGACGTGGAGCTGAAGAGATAAAGGTAAAACGTAGCTTTGCTTTTTAATCTTTTATATTTACAGAAGTATCCTGTAAAAGAGTGCTTTGCTGAGGCTTTCCGTTTCACTCGCTGAACGAACGTCATTCAGTCAGGGACTGAATGACGTTCAGTCCCTGACTCATTGTACCCCCCTTCAGAAGGTGTTCTGGATGGGGGTGGAAGGAATGTCGGAAGATAGGAGTATGGATGGTAAAAAATACGGAAATAAAGGCTTAATACATTCCGAGCAGATTGCTTACCGCCGCCTCATAATTTGCCAGCTTCGTGGTCTTGTGTATGGTCTTTCGCGCCTTGCGGTCTCCGTCCGGCAGCAGGTATTCCCAGAAGCTTTTCATTTTCGTCAGCAGTTGCGTGTCTCCTCCTTGCAGTAGCTCCCGGTAGCTGTTGAACACTTCGGTGTGCAGTTGTCCCACCTTTTTCGCCATTTCATCGGAAGAAACCGGGGTTCCTTGCTTGTATTCCAGCGCCAGGGCAGGATTGGCGAGCAGCCCACGGCCGATGACGATACCTGCCAATCGGGGGAACCGTGTGGCGATGGAACGGATATCTTCCGCGGTATGCAGGTCGCCGTTGTAGAACAGAGGATGGGTGCACTCCTTGTAGAAAGCCTCGAATCCCTCCAGGTCTACCTCCCCTTTGTATTGCTGCTTGCCCAGACGTGGGTGCAGGATGATGTGTGCGAGGGGAAGCTCGTTGAACAGCGGCAGCAGGGCAAGACACTCCTCCGCCTGCTCCCAACCCAGACGCAGCTTCACGGAGAAACGGATGTCGGGATGCCGGTCGATGGCTTCGGAGAGCAGCGCCTTCACTTCTTCGGGATAGGGCAACATGCCGGAGCCATTGTGGCGGCGCGCCAGCATAGGGAAGGGGCAACCCAGATTGATGTCCGCTTCCCGGTATCCTTTTTCGATGAAAAGGGACATTATGTGCTCCAGCTTGTCCGTATCCGGAGCAATGAGCTGGGGGATAAGATGCAGGCCCGGATTGTTCTCCGGACCGATGTCACGGGCATCTTTCCGCCGGATTTCTCCGTGCTCCATGCGTACGAAAGGAGAGTAATAGGTCTCTATGCCGCCGAATATGCGTGCATGCGCCCGCCGGTAGACGGCATCGGTATAGCCTTGCAGCGGGGCGAAGTGGATGGGTAGTATGTTCTCGTTCATGGCTGCAAAGATACACATTTTTACTTCCGGTCTAAAGTAAGCATAGCTTTTTCAATTCAAAGGAAACTCCTCTAATTCCTATAAAGGGGAGCCGTGCAGCTCTTTCCGGCTTCTTCTTTTTGCGGCATCTCGAACGATATTTGTTTGGTTTGCCCGCTTTGGGTTAGGGTTATCGTTATCTTTCCGGGGTTTTTCGATTCGCAACGTGGGTTTGCAGCATGAATTTTCTCTTCTTTTTCCTTCCACAAGAGGGCGCAAGGGGTATCTGTTGCAAGGATGTCACCATTTTCAAGTCTCAGTTCTCCTGGCTGGTAGAAGATGATTTCCGTTATTCCCAGCTTCTCGTGGCGTGCGGCTTGTATCTTTTCCGTATTGGCAAGTATCTTTATCGGCAGGTCTGCGGCATATTTTGCGACGGTTGATACGGTCGAGATTCCCGGACGTATCAGGTAGGCATATTCTCCTCGTTGCGGGCGGATACCGTGATTGGTATTCAGACTGAACAATGCTGTGTCGCAAGCTATCCGGTATTCGGCTTGGGGCAATAGATTGACGTAGGCGGTCTGTCCATGAAGCACCCAGTCTGTGGCAGTCTGCACGGAACCATTCTTCAGAGTATGTGTTTTTCCGTTCACCATGTACTGCACCTTTCCGTCGCGGTTACATTGGTTGAGGGTAGTAAATACTTCGGCTTTTCCTTCGGTGTTGCGGATGCCTGCCCCAAGACATACATATTCGTCGTCGAAGTAGAACCAGGCTTTGTGGCCTTGCAATCCGTGGCGGTCCAGCATCATGCCGCAGGCTCCGTAAAGGCTGTCGCTGACACCTCCGGCAAAGCTGTTTCCATTATTGCCGCCTTCACCCCAATCGGGGATGGGCAGGGGGGCATTGTCTTGTTCGGCGGTGATACCGGGATATTGGCGGTTATTGAATATCTTGAAGAAATTTCCGTTGTATTCTCGTCCGGTGACGAAAAGATAGTTTACTCCATTGGAGGCATAATAGTTGAATTCACCGTCACCATTGCCAGCTTCGTTGCCTACGGTACGGGTAGAGGTCATGCGAGAGCTGGTCATGTAATTGTTGCGGCGATGCACCATGTAGTCGAAGCGCCAGAACATGCGGTTTCCCGTCAGGCTGTTGTCTCCGCTGATGTGTTGCAGTGCCTGCTTCATGCTGTTGCGGGCATCGGAACTGCTTAGTTTGTAGATTCTCTCAGCCAATGTTTTTATGGCAGAAGAGTATTGGTTGCTACTGATGAACCGCCCTGCATTGTTGGGGTCGTGCTGTTTGCTGTAGAATATCCATTGTACGCCGTCGGTGAAGAGCCGTTGCAGTAATTCCAGTCCGGGGCTTTGGAAACGGGTATCCTTGCAGAGTTCCAAATAAGCTAAGGTTGAGTTTACGAACTCTTTGCCGTAACTGGTGAAGTAGAGTTGTCGCCCGTGGCCGCAATGTTGTCCGAAGAGATAGTCGGGCTGGATGCCTTCGGAAGACTGTATGGTGAGCAGTTGCGTCATCCGTTCTTTGAAGTCTTCCATTTGCGCCTCGTTTTTGGTCAGGATGCTGGCTGCAAACGAACCCATGATGATGTCGGCTCCGTTGGCTCCCGTCATGTGCGAGGGAGCTGCATGCTCGTAACTCCAGCGTAAGTATTTGATGGCCTTGTCAAAAAGTTCCGGGTTCTCATTGATTTCGCGGCTCATCAACACTACGCTGACAGAGAGCTCTTTGGGGTAGGGAATGTAGCGATACCACCAGTTCTTTGCTTGGTGGTTGGTGTCTACCCAGAAGCAGAGTGCTTTGAGATAAGATTCTTTCAGTGCTTTGTTATGATAGAGTGCGTTTTGTGGATGTTGGTAGGCACAAGCCAGGGTGATGAGGTTCTGCACATGCTTACGGGGTGAACCGTCGGTGGCATGGTAATTGAGGGTGACGAATGCACCTTCAGGAGAAAGAGATTTAATCAGTCCGTTGACGGTCTCTTTCGATGGGTTCCGGTCAAGGTACTTCTCATACATACGATTGTAGATGGTCTCAAAGTCGGAAGCATGAGCATGAATATTTGCTAATATGATGCACAAGGCAATTACTGCAATGGTTTTGATATTATGGGTTTTCATGTTGGTACTTGTTATGTTAGGGTGTTTATGAATCAGGGAAGAGCCTCGCGGTTCCTCCCTGACAAAGTTAATTGATTAAGGTCTATAAAAAAATTTTAAGGTTAGAAGTCTTGTGTTGATAGTACGTTTTTCTTCACTACTCGGTTACGACTACCGTGTATTCGCGCACCACGGAAGACTCTTGCTTGTAATTGCCGTTGGTACCTACGAAGGTAGCGGTATAGGTGCCGGGAGCGTTGTAAGTGTATTGGTAAGAGTCAAGACTTTGGGTAACATTCTTCAATCCGGTGCCTGCATCGGGGGAACATGCATTGACCACAAACAGATTGGACACCAGCCAACTGTATTTTAACTCGGTGTTGGCACTGGAACTGTGAATGAAGAAAGCATTCATATCTTTGAAATTCCAGATACCGGAGGTGTTATTGGTAACTGTACCATAGGCACGGTTAGAGGTCATACCCTTCTGGTCGCTCAGGTTGTGGCGGTGCAACATGTTGATGGGGGTAAAGCCGAACGAGTTGGCGGTGAAAGCCGTTTCCTGTCCGTTGGTCATCTTGTTCACAATCTGCATATTGCCGAAGGTGAATCTGGATTGTGTGGCCGATTTGTCTTGACCCCGGTAGCAGATGGCCACAGCGATGCGTTTGCCTAAATAGGGCTTCATGTCCACTTCAAAATCTTGTGCCTTTGGAGTAGCGGGGAAGTCGGCTGCCGGAATCAGGGTTTCCCAAGCGTGCTGTTCCACCAGTACGGAGTCTACTTCAAAGTTGCCTTTCTCCAGTCCGGGGAAGTCGGCAGACACATACATGGTCAGTATGTTTTCCGGTTTTCCATATTGTGGAGTCAGCTTGAATTTTAAAGTTGAAGTTTCTACTTCTCCTTCGTCCACTGTGGTACGTTCTCTATATTTATATTCTTTTCCGGCCTCACCGCTGTAAAATGTGAGGAAGTCCGGATCGCCGTTGAAATGGAACTCTACTGGAGTTCCACTTTTTACGGTAATGGTCTGGCCGTCGAAACTTACACCGTCTCCGGTTGCCACGTTTACATTCAGTTCGGCATCTTTAGTAAATTCACTCTCGCAGGAAGCAAGGGCGAAGGTTGCGATACTGACAGCTATCAATAGTTTATTTAGTTTCATAATATTATTCATTTATTTGGAATGATTATCCTTGTTTCACTCACTTGATTACCAACCCGGATTATTTTGGGTGATAGCTTTGTTCACAGACATTTCACTATCCGGTATCGGGAAGTAATTATAAGCATCTGTTATCTGGAAAAAAGTGTAGACACTATAATTGGGTCCTGTAGACCAATTGGCATTGGCACCTTGCAAGGCGCGGGGAGCCAGCTCATTCATGTTTTTTACATATTCACCCCAGCGGATGAGGTCGTAACGACGGGTATACTCAAAGCAAAGTTCCATAGCGCGCTCGTCTTTTACTGCCTGGCGGAAGGCCTCCTTGCTGAGACTGCCTTCTTCGTAGGGAGCGATACCGGCACGGTTACGCACGTCGTTCAAGCATTTATAAGCCAGTGTAGTGGGAGAAGCACTGACTTCGTTCTCAGCTTCGGCCACCATCAGCAATACATCCGAGTAGCGTAGCAACGGGAAGTTGATAGAGGTGTAGTTCTTGTTCTTCTTCGACCCGTAAAGCTCATATTCTCTGCGGTATTTTCCGCAAGCGCGTGAGTAATTCTTTTCGGAGTCGGCTTCACTCTTTTCGTAGTCGCCAGTCTTTTTGGCAGCGTCACCTTGACCGTAGCTATAGGATACATCCCAGTACTGGTTTTTCACCTCTTCCATTTTGCCGAACTCGAATTGGCGTCCCGTAATACCTTTCTTGCTCACGGCCTCTACATATTCGAATGGTGCAATGCTCCAGTTCATGCGGTTGATGTCGCCGTTCGCCTTGTAGAGCTCATACAGCTTAGGAGTCGACCAGAAGTAGGCATAACCGAATCCGGGGTCTTTGGCATCCAGCAGGGATTGGTCGGTAGACTGGTCTGGACATTTGATGCCTATCAGGTTTCCGATACGTCCCTCCGCTCTTACTTCGGAAGTATAGTCACCGGCGAATTCGGCTTCCCATATACTTTCATTGGCTGTAGTATTGTAGCGGTTAGAACAGAGGTCGATGAATACGTCCCAGTAGTTGGCTGTCAGGCTATGTCCTTCGCCCATTACCTTTTGTGCGTATGTGCTGGCTTGTTTGAAATAATTTTGAATGGCTGTAGCGTCTCCACTGGTGTTGTCGCGGAAGTGCTCGCCGGCACGGAATAAATAAACGCGTGCCAAGATACCCCATGCTGCGGAACGTGAAACGTGTCCTGGCTTATAACCCAGTTCTGCAGCTGTGGCAAGCCCTTCGGCACACTCGGAAATTTCAGTGGTGATGAAGTCATAGATAGTCTGCTTGTCTGTACGGGGAATATCGAGCCCGGTCACGCTATTTGTCGAAGTGGTTTTGAAAGGAACGTCTCCCCAGCCTTGTACGAGCGTAAAATAGTAGTAAGCACGCATAAAACGTGCTTCCGATGCATATTGCAGACGCAACTTGTCGGATATGTCATCCGTCTTATCTATGTTCTCCAAGAATGTATTGGCACGGTCGATACCGGTATAAAGTGTTTGCCAGAGGTTGCTGAACTGTGGTGAGCTTGAATTGGCATTATTACATGCAATGGCACCGCTGGTTTGCGGATTACGACCGCCACCGTAGTGGGACAAATCGTCGGCACCCGTCATGAACATATACTCGTTTCCGTAGAAGTTCTGTGAGGTCAGTGGAGCGTATACAGAGGTCAGGAATGAGAGAGCTTCTTCCGCATTATTAAAGTAATTGTCGGGAGTCAGCTTGGTCGGTTCTTTGTCCAGGAAATCGCAAGATGCCATTGCCAGACAAGCGAAAGATAATATAATTGTTTTTATTGTTTTCATATATATTCCAGTGTTTTAGTGGGATTAGAAACCTAAGTTGATACCGAAACTTACGGAGAGTGCACGTGGGTAAGACGAGAAGTCAAGGCCCGGAGTCAAGCCTCCGCTACGGATAGATACTTCGGGGTCGTAGCCGGAATAACCGGTAATAGTCCAAAGGTTTTGTGCAGCTACGTAAAGGCGTGCGTTGTCAATTTTATATTTTTTCAAGAAAGTCTTGGGTACGGTATAGCCCAGCGTCACAGTTTTCAGGCGCAGGAATGAAGCGTCTTCTACTACGCGTGAAGAAATCACGAGATTGGAACTTGAGTTGGTAGCTGCCGGAATATTACTGTTCGGGTTTTCCGGTGTCCAACGGTCGGTATAGCTGGCATATTGATTCAACTCACGTTTCTTCTGGAAGCCACTGTCGAAGAACAGGCGGTTGGCATTCAGTACATCGTTGCCGTAGCTCCATTGGAAGAATACGCTTAGGTCGAAGCCTTTGTATTCGAAATTATTGGTGAAACCACCGGTATGGATGGGCAGACCGCGTCCTATCATGGTACGGTCATTGGTATCTATGACGCCGTCACCGTTCAAGTCTTTGTACTTGGGCATACCGGGCTGTGTATTGCTTTCGCTTACGTAGTGGGGAATGTTACCCTTCAGCGTGTAGCTGCTGCCGCTTTTGTCAAAATCATCATATTTATAGGTACCTTCGTAGATATATCCGTAAATCATACCCATTGGTTGTCCTATTTTGGCAATATAATTGGGCTGGCTGTTGAAGTTCTGGTCAAATCTGGCGGTACTCAACAAGCTAGTCTGATTTTCGGCAAGTTCCAATACTTTATTTTTATTGAAGGAAATATTGAAATTACTGCTCCACTTGAAGTTTTTGCTGTCTATGTTCACGGTGTTCAACGTCAATTCAATACCGTCATTGCGTACTTTACCGATGTTTTTCATGGCTGTCAGATAACCTGAAGAGTAGGGAAGGGTGGCATCCAGCAACAAGTCGCGGGTAGTCTTACGGTATAGGTCGGCAGTGAAGCTGATGCGTTCATCGAAGAATCCCAGGTCAAGACCTAAGTTCCACTGTTCGGTAGTTTCCCATTTCAAATCTTCATTAGGCAGAGAGATAGGAGCTACACCGACATTTCCGTTGTTACCGTCGAAAGGATATACGGTGTTGGTCATGCTGGTGGTGGCATGGCTTTTAATCATGTCCAATAAGGCAAGGTAGTCATATTCGCCGATACGGTTGTTACCCGTAAGACCCCAGCTCAGACGGATTTTACCACTTGAAAACCATTTCTTATAATCCTTCATGAAGTCTTCTTCGGAGAAGCTCCACGCCAGTGAGCCTGAAGGGAAGTAGCCATAGCGATTCTTCTTACTGAACTTGGAGGAACCGTCTGCGCGGAACGAGGCTGTGGCATAATATTTAGACTTGTAGTTATAGTTCACACGTCCCAGATAAGACAGCATAGACCAGGAAGACAAGGTAGAGGTACTTTTGTCGAAAGTGCCTTGACTCATACCGGCCATGCCCAGTGATTCGTTGGGAATCTGCTTCATGCGTAATGAATAATATTCATAGTCAGAGTTCTGCAATGTTACACCGAGCAGTGCGTTCAAGAAGTGTTTGCTTTTGAAGTTGGTCTGATAAGTCAGGATGTTTTCGTTCAGCCATGTCAGACGTTGTTGGCGTACTACTTCTGCATTCACTTTGTCGGTAGAAGTAGGACCACCGTAGCGGGTCTTGGAATTATTGAAGGTGTCGGTGTGACGGTTGTCGTAAGTCCATCCTCCGGATACTTTTAGCTTTAATCCCTTGATAAACTCGTATTCTACATAACCATTTAACTGGAGGTTGTTGACGTAGTATTTGCGGTAGGCGTTCTTCAGGTCGGCTATGGGATTGAAACGATAGTCATTTGATGCATCCACATCGTCATCCACGAGGTCGTTCAATAAAGAATCGAGAGACTTGCCGGGATAGTTAACCGGGCGGTATCCCCATACGCTATAGAAAAGGTTGTTCATACCAGAGTAAGAACTTGAGGAAGGAGATGAACCACTCTGGATGGAACGAGAGAAGTTGGAGTTGAAGTTTATGGTCAGCTTACCGCGTTTTACCAAAGTATTCAGACGGCTTTGCAGGCGCTCGTAATTGGAGTTGAGCAGGATACCATCTTGGTCGTAATAAGAAAGGGATGCATTGTAGCGTATACCTTCCGAACCGCCGGACAGACGAACATTATGATTTTGCTGCCATGCTGTGCGGAAAATTTCGTCTTGATAGTTGTTTTGGGCAATACCCCGGTAGTCGTCCAGTGTCCATTGGTGACCTTCGTATAGAGGGAGGTATTTTTCGATGGCACGGGTGGGATCTACTTCGAGTTGCAGTTTTACGTAGTCGTAAGCATCCATCATGTCCAGCTTTTTGGTAACGGTGGAGATACCGAAGCTGCCGTCATAGCTGAGCTGTGGTTTGCCAACTTTTCCCTGCTTGGTGGTGATGATAATGACACCGTTGGCACCACGCGCACCGTAGATGGCTGTGGCCGATGCATCTTTCAAAACATCAGTCGATTCGATGTCGCTCGGGTTGATAGCAGCCGCCACGCGTGCATCTTCCACCGGGAAGCCGTCGATGATATAAAGTGGGGTATTGTCTTGTGTTAGCGAGTTGTTACCACGGATAGTGATGGTCATCGTACCACCGGGCATGCCTTCACCTGAGCTTACGTTTACACCGGCGATACGACCGCCCAATGTCTGGTCGAAAGATGCAGAAGGAGTCTTGAGCAAGTCACTCATGTTGACTTTGGATACAGAACCGGTCAAGTCTTTCTTACGGACTTCCTGGTATCCCACAACAACCACTTCATCCAATGCCTGGGCATCTTCTTCCAATGTGATATTGAATGTCCGTTGGTCACCTACTTTGATGTCTTGGGTCTTGTATCCAATAAAAGAGAATTGAAGGATGTCGGAAGGTTTTACGTTGCCCAATGTAAACTTTCCTTCCAGATCTGTGGTAGTTCCGTTGGTGGTTCCTTTCACAACAACGCTGACACCGGGCAGTTCTCCCATGGCGTCGACAACTTTACCGCTTACTTGGCCTCCGGTCTGTGCGTGTATACCAAGTACACAGCAGAAGAGCATTGCAAGTAGCATAAAGGTTACTTTTTGTCTCATAAATATTAATTTAATTAGTTATTAATAAAGGTTGTTTCTTTGTTTTGTACTCACTTCAGAGTTGAATCACATCGCAAATGTAGGGGATGGAATATACAAATGCATTAGTTAATAGTTCGCAAAAAGTACGAATTCGTACAAAACTTGCGAACTATACCACTCTTGTACTTTTATTCCCTTTCACTTTGGTTCTTTGCTTCCTTCACCTCTTCCAGTAGGGCAGAGAGCGTTTTTACCTTGTCCGGATGGGCTTCTGCCACATTGTCTTTTTCGGACGGATCAATGGAAAGATTGTACAGTTGGGGCTGCGGGGCGTTGCCCATTTCTATTTTTGTCCAATACTCCAGTGCCGGCTTGTCGCTGGGCTCTATGTATTTCCAGTCTCCTTGGATAATGGAGAGTGTATTGTCCAGATTCTGTTGTACAATATAGTCACATCCGGCAGTATCGGTTCCCAGGAAGTTGTTGAGCTGGTCGCGGCTGTCGGGAGCGATGCCTGCTTCCAGCGGATGGTTCAGCAGGGCGGCGAATGAAGCGTATACATCAATCATGGAGAAGGGGGCTTGTTGTTTGCCGGGTTTGATGCCATTGGGCCAGCGTACAATGAAGGGAATGCGGGTACCGGCATCGAAAGCGCTGTACTTCCCACCGCGGTAGTGCTTCATGGGAGTATGGCCGTTCAGCAGTTCGCGTGCCTGGTCCTGATAGCCGTCGTCTATGACGGGACCGTTGTCACTGCAGAATACAAAAATGGTGTTGTCGGCAATGCCGAGGCTGTCCAAAGTGTGCATGATTTCACCCACGGTCCAGTCCAGCTGGAGGATGACGTCGCCACGTACGCCCAAACCACTCTTGCCGGCGAAACGCGGATGTGGCACGCGGGGAACATGTACATCTTGCGTACCCATATAAAGGAAGAAAGGTTCGTCTTTATGGGCTGTGATGAAGTTCTTAGCTTTGTCTGTAATCACGTCGGCAATGTCTTCGTCTGTCCAAAGGGCGGATTTGCCGCCGGTCATCCAGCCGATGCGGGGGATGCCGTTGATGATGGTGTTATTGTGCCCCTGGCTGGGTTTCATCTTGACGAGTTCGGGGTTTTCGAGACCGGTGGGCCAGTCACCGACCTTGTGGTCGTAGCTCACAGTGATAGGGTCGTTGGGGTCGAGACCCACTACATGTCCGTTCTCTACAAAGACGCAGGGAACGCGGTCGACGGTAGCGGGGATGATGTATTCATAGTCAAAGCCGATGTCTTGGGTGTTCGGTTTGATGGAGTGGTTGAAGTCTGTACCGCCTTTAGGACCCAGGCCGAGGTGCCACTTGCCCACTGCTGCAGTGGCGTAGCCTTCTTCCTTGAACATATCGGCCATAGTGACGCAGGCGGTATCGATGATGAGTTCGGAATTGCCCGGAGCAATGCCGGTATTCTTCTGTCGCCAGGGATACATGCCTGTCAGCAGGCCGAAGCGGGAAGGGGTGCTGGTGGAAGAAGTGGCATAAGCGTTGGTAAACTGCATGCCTTGTCCGGCAAGGCGGTCAATGTTGGGAGTGCTTACTTTGGTGGCACCGTAACAACTCAGGTCGCCGATGCCCAGGTCATCAGCAATCAGATATACTACATTGGGCTTCTGCGGAGAGTGCTCCGAAGTCTTGTCTTTAGATTGGCTTCCGCATCCCGCTATCAGGGCTGCACCGGGAAGCAGAGACCACAAGGGGGAAAAATGCTTCATAGTTCTTTGACTTTAGATTGTAATTCTGAGGTCAAAGGTAAGAGGTTTTATGGAATCGGGTGTATAAGGAAGTACAAGGGAAGGGAGAAAAAGTACAAACCGTATCATGCGATGGCTTGATGTACAATATTAAGATGTCTCTTCACTGTCTTCCGTACTTTCCTCTCCTACATTCTCTCCTTTGCGGTAGGCCAGTGGGCTGACATGGTAAATGTCCTTGAAGCATTTGGAGAAATAGCGTGAAGAACTGAAACCGATCCGGTCCGCAATTTCAGTGATATTCAGCTCCGGATTGTTGCGCAGCATTAGAGCGCCTTTCTTCAGGCGGATGGTCAGGATAAAGTCGTTCGGAGTTTGTCCGGTGATAGCCTTCAGCTTGGTGAACAGATTGGTGCGTGCCATTGCCATTTCACGGGCAAAGACGTTGACGTTGAACTCCGTATCGTCCAGATGTTGCTCGATGACTGCCATGGCACGGTCCAGAATCTCCTTGTCTATGGGGTTGGTGGCAAGCATCTGTACAAAGGCTTGCGGCTGCTTGCTGAACTTTTCCTGCAGAAGGATGCGCGAGTTCACGAGGTTGTTGCAGCGCGAAATCAATAGATTGGTGTTGAACGGCTTGGTGATATAGTCGTCCGCACCGATGCGCAGTCCCTCGATATTCTGTTCGATGGCAGTACGTGCCGTGAGCAGTACCACGGGAATATGGCAGGTGTTGAAGTCGCTCTTTATCTGTTTGCACAGTTCCGTTCCCGACATGTTGGGCATTACTACATCGCTGACTACGATATTGGGCATTTCGCTGCGCACCAGTGCGAGTCCTTCCGCTCCGTCGGCCGCAGTCAGCACTTCGTAGAAGGGCTTGAAGATACCTGCCAGCATGTCGCGGATGGAGTCGTTGTCTTCCACTATCAGGATTTTTGCATCCGGGAGTCGTTTGATGGGAGCACTCTCTTCCAGCTCCGCCTTGAGCAGGGCATCGTTTTCCGGTTTGGGAATTTCTATTTGTTGCACACTGTCTGCATTCTTATTTATTTGCTCTTCGTCAAACTGTGCGTTCCCCAATTGCAGGTTTACGATGAAGCTGCTACCTTTGCCCAGTTCGCTTTCCACACGGATGGTGCCGTGATGGAGCTCCACGATACCCTTCGTCAATGCCAGGCCGATACCCGTACCCGTCTTGCTTGCATCCGTAGAGTCCATTTGGTCTATCTGGTAGAAGCGGTCGAATATCTTGTCCACTTCCCGGGCATCTATGCCGCTGCCGGTATCGGTTACGCGGATGACGGCATTGCTGCCTTCGGTCTTGATGCTGAGGGTGATGCTGTCTTCCGCCTTGGTATGCTTGACGGCGTTGGACAGCAGGTTGTTTATCACTTTCTGCATCTGTTTTTGGTCATACCATACTTCGAGGCTGTCTGTTTCCTTCTCGAAGTAGAGGCTGATTTGTTTGGCGCTGGCATATTCCAGGAAAAGCAGATAGTTTTCGTATAGGAAGTTCACGATGTTGTGTGGACTTACCTTTATCTTCATGTGCCCTTGTTCCTGCTTGCGGAAGTCGAGCAGCTCGGTGATGAGTTCCCGTAGCTGTATGCTGTTCTTGTAGATGCCCAGTACCTTGTTATATATGGCAGGCGTGAAGTTCTGGAGTTGCATCAGCGTTTCCACTTGGGCCACGATGAGTGTCAGCGGGGTGCGGAATTCATGGGAAATGTTGGTGAAGAAACGTAGCTTTGACTGGTTCAGGGCCTCTACGTCACGGATGTGCTTCTGTTCGTACTTCAGTGATTCCCGCAACTTGATTCTGGACTTGTAGGTACGCACCAGATACCAGAGCAGGATTCCCGTCACTATCAGGTAGATAAGATAGGCAAGGGGAGTCTTGTAGTAGGGAGGCAACACGTGTATGGTCAGGTGGACTTGCGGACAAAGGCTCTCGTCTTTTCCGTTGGGCTTTATAATCAAGTTATAGGTTCCGGCGTTTAGGTTGGTATAGGTGATGTTGTGCAGTCCACGGGCACTGTTCCAGTCGTTGGAGAAGCCTTCCAGCTTATAGATGATGTCGTCTTTGTTGGCGGCTACATAGTTTGAAGTGGCGAACTCTATGCTGAACATGGACTGGTCAGCGTTGAGCGTAATCTCGGGGGTGCAGTACAAGGCTTGCTGCAGGATACCGGTCTCATCTCCCACTTGTATTTCCGTTCCGTTCACAATGAGGCGGGAGAGGATGATTTTGTAGGGTTTTGGTGTGAAGTTCAACTCCATTTCGTGGAAAGAAATCATTCCCTGCGTGCCTCCCAGGAATATTTCTCCGTCACGGGTCACGCAAAGGGCATTCTCATTGACGGCAGTCATTGGGAAACCGTTTTCGGCACTGTAGTTCAGGAATGCCTTTTGCCGGTAGTCGAAGATGGAGAAGCCTTCGTTGGTGATGAGCAGCAGTTTGCCGCTGGTGGGGGATTCCTGCGTCTCGTAGATGCAGTCGCTGGAAAGGCCGTTCTTCGCTTGGTCAAAGTTCTCGAAGTCGTTGCTGGCAGGGCGGTATAAGTCCAGTCCGCTGCCCGAAGTGGCGAACCACAGATTGCCTTTGCTGTCTTGGGTAATGTTGTTTACATTGTTGTTGCTGATGCTGTGTGGGTCGGCAGTATCATGGCGGTAGTTGGTCAGTTTGCCGGTATCGAAACGGTAGCTGAACACACCTTCGCCCGTGGCTGCAATCCAGAGCGTACCGTTGCTGTCGAAAGTGACATCTGCCACCATCTTGATTTTTTTGCCTTCTTTGCTGTCCTGGAACAGTTGTTGGCATTTCCCGTTGGCAGGGTCGAAGAGGCAGATTCCGTTTTGGGTGGCTATCACCAGGTGGTCTTGGTAAGGCGCGATATCGCGGATGATGTCGGAAGGCAAGGTCTCCGGATTACCTGCTTCCATGCGGTAGTGTGTGAATCGCCCCGAGCGTATGTCCAGTCTGTTCAGTCCGCCCAGATGGGTTCCTATCCAGATGATGTCTTTGGAGGCATCATAATAGAGAGCCTTGATGTTGTTATGGGAAATACTGTTGGGACCGATTTCCGGGCGGAACCATTTGAACTCACGGGTACGGCGGTTGTAATAGTTCAGTCCGCCCCCTTCGGTGCCAATCCACAGATTGCCGTCCTTGTCTTCGATGGTGCGGCCTACAACCGGATTGCTCAGCCCCTTCTTTTCGATGGGCGAATACATATAGCGGCTGTATATCTCGTACTCGGGGTTGAAGTAGTTGACGCCGCCAAAGTAGGTCCCCAGCCACAGCGTTCCTTGGTTGTCCTTTACGATGCACCAGATGGAAGAGTGTGTCAGTCCGTCGCTCTGGGCATCACTGGCAGTGTGGTTCTGGAAGAGTCCCGTACTTTTGTCATACCGGTTCAATCCGTTGAATGTCCCAATCCAGATGTTTCCCAGATTGTCTTCACAGCAGGCTCGCACGAAGTTGGAAGAGATGCTGTAAGGGTTCTTTGCGTCGTATTCAAAGATTTCGATGGTTCCGTCGGTCTTTACATGGTGCAGCCCTTCTTCCCAGCTGCCAATCCATAACTCGCCTTCGCTGTCTTGGTATATGCTGGTGATGTTGCCTTTCAGGATGGGGTGGGTCAGCTCGTTCTTGTCCAGTTGCAGGCGGTATGCTCCGTCGGTGGTCGTTCCAATCCACATTTGTCCTTTGTCCAGATGCATACAGCAGATTTCCAGACTTTTTCCGGGAAGCTGGTAATAGAGGTCAAAGTTCCCGGTCTGCTCGTTATAGCGGTAGATTTCATTCTGTTTTCCGATGAAAAGGGCCTCTTTGTAATATATGCTGTGCACATTTCCTTGCAGCAGGGTGGTGAATCTTTGGGTGGCGAGATTGAACTCGGCTACTCCTTCCGTACAGAGCAGGTAGATTTTTCCGTTACGGTTGCCGGCCATGCGCAGCACGGTGTTGCAGAAAAGGCTGTAAGGGTCGTTCTTCTGCAGCTTGTAAGTTTGTATGTCTTCTCCGTCATAACGGTTCAAGCCTTCTCGGGTTCCAATCCATAAGACACCGTTTTCATCGATGTAAAGGCTGTTCACGGAGAATTGTGACAGACCGTCGTCGGTTGTCAGATGGTTGAAGGTGATGTTCTGCGCCTGCAGGGTTGCAGCAATCATGCTTACTGAAACAAGAAGCAGCCGGATGATAAACGTTCGCACTTTTCGGGTAGTTTTTAAGGTTTCAGTTACAAATATAGGTATATTTTGTACAAGACTTCTTATTTATTAGGCAGTTTTTGCGGCTATGTTTGGATAAATGTATAATTTTGGAAGCGCGCCGAACGATACTTGTCTTTTGATAGATGGCAATCGGCGTATCTTTGTAAACAAATTAATTCATTTATTATCATGAAAGACCTTTTATCTATTGTATCTCATTTTCAAATGCAGGGTACGGTTCGTGAAATCAAGCCTTTAGGCTCAGGCCTGATTAACGATACGTACAAAGTGACCACCGTTGAGGCCGATGCGCTGGACTATGTTCTGCAACGTATCAATCATGCCATTTTCCAGAATGTAGAGATGTTACAGTCTAATATCGAGGCTGTGACCGGGCATATCCGTAAGAAGCTGGAAGAGAAAGGAGAGGCCGATGTCGAGCGTAAAGTGCTTCATTTCATCCCCACGGCCGAAGGGAAAACCTATTGGTATGACGGTGAGAACTACTGGCGTATCATGACTTTTATTCCCCGTGCCAAGACTTACGAGACGGTGAACCCCGAATATTCCTATTATGCGGGAACTGCCTTCGGTAATTTCCAGGCTATGCTTGCCGACATTCCAGATACATTGGGCGAGACAATTCCCGATTTCCACAACATGGAGTTCCGCCTGAAGCAACTCCGTGACGCTGTGGCTGCCGATGCTGCGGGACGTGTGCAGGAGGTGCGGTATTTTCTGGATGAGATAGAAAAACGCGCTGATGAAATGTGTAAGGCAGAACGTCTGTACCGTGAAGGCAGACTGCCCAAACGGGTATGCCACTGTGATACGAAAGTAAACAACATGATGTTCGACGAAGACGGTACGGTGCTTTGTGTCATCGACCTGGATACGGTGATGCCCAGCTTCATCTTCTCCGATTATGGCGATTTCCTTCGCTCAGGTGCCAACACGGGGTTGGAAGACGACAAGAATCTGGATAATGTGAACTTCAATATGGAAATATTCCAGGCATTTACCAAGGGTTATCTGGAATCGGGCAAATCCTTCTTGTTGCCGATAGAGATTGAGAATCTGCCTTATGCGGCTGCCTTGTTCCCATACATGCAGTGCGTACGCTTCCTGGCAGATTATATCAACGGTGATACTTATTATAAAATCCAGTATCCGGAGCACAATCTTGTGCGTACCAAGGCTCAGTTCAAACTGTTGCAGAGCGTGGAGGAGCATACACCGGAGATGAAAAAATTCATTGACTCATGTATCTGAAAAAGTTTTTAATGACGATAGCGGCAGCTCTTTGCATGTTGCCGCTATCTGCAATTAATCCCCAAAATAGTAAAATGAAAGAATTGAATGTAAAGAAAGTAAGTGCGGCCAATATACCGGTAGAGTCGGTTCCGGCTCTTCTGGATGAAGAGAAGGTGGCGTTTCAGCCCGTAAACACAGTGAATTGGGCTGCTTTTCCTTATACTCCCGATGTGGAATTCCGCATAGCGCATACGGAAGATGCCATTCTGCTGCATTTCAAGGTAAGGGAAGCGAGTGTACGCGCAGTTGCAGGCCACGATAACGGTCCGGTTTGGGAAGATGCGTGTGTAGAGTTCTTCTCTGTGCCTGCCGATGACGGAGTGTACTACAATATGGAGTGTAATTGTGCCGGGACTCTGCTTATTGGGGCAGGTGCCGGACGTGGAAACCGCCAGCATGCCCCGCAAGAGGTGCTCGATAAAGTACAGCGTTGGGCTTCTTTGGGACGTGAGGCTTTCGACGAAAGAGTAGGTGAGTGTGCCTGGGAAGTGGCCCTGGTCATCCCTTATTCCGCTTTCTTCCTGCATGACATCACTTCGTTGGATGGAAAGACGCTCCGTGCCAATTTTTATAAATGCGGTGACAAGCTCCAGACTCCCCATTTCCTTTCCTGGAATCCGATAGGTCTGGAGAAGCCGAACTTCCATTGCCCGGAGTTCTTCGGTACCCTGCATTTCGAGTAGTAGTAGAACAAAAAATTACTCAACCTGCCCTCACCACTATCACCGCTTTTCTGAAACTCCCTATTCATCGCCCTTTCAAGGGTGAGTGAGAGCAAATAAAAAGGGTGAGGGCAAATTTTACCCTCACCCTTCCGAGCGTACCCGGTTGCTTCCTGCTTCTTTCCCCGTCTTTTATAGGACAAGACAGACCATTGTCTACAGAAACAGTATAATAAATACCCTTTATATACTTAATCCGTTAGTTCACAACACTGAACAGTTTGTTCCAGCATTAGAGAACACTTTGTTTCAGTATAGAAAAACACTTTGTTTTCATATAATGGAACGAACTGTTTTGTTAAGGGAAACAAAGTGTTCTCTATAAGGAAACAAAATGTTTAGTTAAAGGAAACAGTTTGTTTTACTTAGCATACTGCCTGGAATGAATGTGCATCAAAAAATAGTAAAAGATAATGCAGGAACTATTGTAGAGGAATATAGAAAAGGGCACGAACTACGCAGACTTACAGAAAAGAATTTATTCATCCGTATTGTCTGCGTGATTCGTGCCCGAAGAAGGGTGTTTACTTCACGATTCCTTTGGAATTCTTGATGAAGTTGATGATATTGTGTATCTCGTCACTCATCGGTACTTGGTCTTCAATCTTCTGCAAGGCATCCTGCACGCTGAAGTTTCCCTGGTATACCAGACGGTAGGCATTTACGATATGGCGCAATACACGTTCGGTCACCTGGTGTTTGTGTTGAAGCACAGCAGCGTTGATACCGTGGTATTCTGCCGGATTACCGTTCATGATGATATAGGGCGGCACATCCTTTGATATGCGGCAGCCAGCTTGAATCAGTACCCAACTTCCAATGTGGCAGTATTGGTGCAGAATGACGTTGCTGCTCAGAATGGTGCAGTCGTCTATCTGACATTCTCCGGCTACGGTAGTCTTGATACCCAGTACACAATGGTTGCCTATCTGCACGTCGTGGCAGAGGTGTACACCATCCATCAGGTAGTTTTCATTGCCGATGCGGGTGGCGCTTCCTGCATGGGTAGCACGGCTGACAACCACGTTCTCGCGGATGTCGTTATTATCACCGATAATCAGCATGCTGTTCTCTCCCGTATAATGGAAGTCTTGCGGTTCGGCACCCAGAACGGCATTGTGATGCACCTTGTTCCCTTTTCCCATGCGGGTACCGTGCAGAATTTTTGCCCCCGACATAATAATACAGTCATCACCGATTTCCACGTTCCCTTCGATAAATGCAAAGGGCTGGATGGTTACATTCTTGCCGATTTTTGCGGCAGAATCTACATAAGCTAACGGACTTATCATAGTAATTAGCGATTAATGATTAATGATTAGTGATAAATGGTTAGTGATTAGGATTTACTATTTCATTAATCGCTAATCACTAATCACTTATCGCTCATTTTATTCTCTTCCTCCTCCAAGCGCTTGATACAGACTGATGACTGCCTGCATGCTGCTGAAGGTGTCGGATACTTCTGCAAGCTGTGCGCTGAGGTAAGACTGCTCGGCAGACAAGACTTCCAGATAGGTCGACGTGCCTAAGTTAAACAATTCTTTTGTATCTGAGGCAGCTTGGCGGGCAGAATTTACTTGAATAGTGCGTGAAACGGCTTTGTCCTTCTCCATTTGATACAGGTGCAGGGCGTTGCTCACTTCATTTCCGGCATTCAGCAGGGCGGTTTGGAACTGAATCTTAGCCTGCTCCTCTTGTGCCTTGGCTTGTTTCAGACGGGCAATGTTGGCACCGCGATAGAACAAGGGTTGCGTCAGCGAACCGATGGCGGAAGCCAGCAGTTTGCCCGGGTTGACGATACCTGCACCGGAGTTATTGGTCCAGCCTCCCGAACCGCTCAATGTAATCTGCGGGTAGAAAGCGGCACGGGCGCTGTTGGTATTATAGTAGCTGGCAGCCAGTGACATCTCGGCAGCTTTCACGTCCGGACGGTTGGATAGCAACTGCAAGGGGATACCTACTGAAAATTCCGTAGGCAGCTGTTGCTCTTCCAGTACACCGCGTGCGATGCTCTGTGCCGGTTGGTGCAACATCAGGCAGAGGGCGTTTTCGGTTTCGCGTATGCTCTGGCGTATGTCGGGCAGTGATGCCATGACTTGAGCGTAGGCAGTGCGGCTCTGCTCTACGGCAGCAGAAGTGGTTCCGTAGATGCCTGCATCTTTCATGGCTTGCACGGTCTCCAGGTTCTTTTTCAGAATCTCGACGGTGCCTTCGGTGATTTGCAGTTGGCGGTCCAGCATCAGCAGGGTGTAGTACATGTTGGCTACGCCGGCGATGACTTGCGTCTGAACGGCTTGTTCGTAGAATTGCGTCTGCTTCAAGCTAACCTTTGCTTGTCGCTTCGGGTTCAGCAGTTGACCGAAGAGGTCGACTTGCCAGCTTGCGGTGACGGGCAGGGAGTAGATTTGTGTAGCCTTTCCCTTGTCCCAGCTGCTGACGGTTCCTTGCGGAGACAAGGCAAGCATCGGAGCATAGGCAAGACGGGCAGACATCAGTGCGGCTTGTGCTTGTTTCACGTTCAAGGCGGCACTGCGCAGGTCACCGTTGTTGGTGAGTGCTTGCTCGATAAGTGTCTGCAGCTGCGGGTCTGTGAACACTTCTCTCCAAGGCAGATTACCGAAGTTGGCCGTATCTGCGGCTAATGTATCGTTCACGGACGCCGTGTCGCGATACAGTCCGGCAGTTGTCATGTCTTCGGGTCTGTCGTATGATTTGTAGATGTGGCAACTGCTCAATAAAGCAGTTGCGCACATCAGGCATATTATTTTCTTCATAATCGCTAATCGTTAATCACTATTTTGTATATTGTTCAATCTCCGGTTCTGCATCCGAGTTGTCCACATCTTCCCATTCCATCGGCTTGAATTTCTCCTGCAAGTACTGGAATGCCACGAACAGTGCGGGCACTATGAAGATTTGCAGAATCATACCGATTAACATACCGCCGATGGCAGACGTACCCAGCGTACGGTTACCGTTGGCACCCGCACCGGAAGCAAACATCAGCGGGAGCAGACCGACAATCATTGCCAACGACGTCATCAAGATAGGACGCAGACGGGCTGCGGCACCCAATACGGCTGCCCAGGTGATACTCATACCCATTCTGCGGCGTTCGAGGGCAAACTCTACAATCAAGATGGCATTCTTGGCCAACAGACCCATCAACATGATGAGGGCAATCTGCATATAGATGTCATTGGACATCGTACCCAGAATCATTTTCAGTGCCGGGATGCTGCCCAATGCGCCTATACCGCCTACAAAGAGGAAGCTACCCAGCAGACCGAACGGCACGGACAGCAATACGGATAAAGGCAGGATGTAGCTTTCGTACTGGGCACTCAGCAACAGATAAACGAATACGAAGCACAATATGAAGATGAGTCCCGTAGTGCTGCCACTCGTTTCGGCCTCTTCACGCGCCATACCTCCCAACTCATAACCGAAACCGGCAGGCAGGTTTTCCTGCGCCACTTCGGCAATGGCTTGCAGAGCCTGACCGGAAGTGTAGCCTGATGCGGGAGCCACCATCACCTTCATGGAGGTGTAGAGGTTGAAACGGCTGATGACGTCAGGACCATATACTTTCTTGATGGAGATGAACTGCGTGATAGGTGCCATCTCGTTGCCGTTGCGCACCTTGATGCTTTGCAGTGTTTCCATATTCTTGGTAGCATCAGGTTCGGCTTGTACCATTACGCGGTACATCTTACCGAAGCTGTTGAAGTTGGAAGCATACAAACCACCGTAATATCCCTGCAAGGTAGTCAAGATGTCATTGGGGCTGATGCCTGCTTTCTTACAAGCGGCAGCGTCAATGTCCAGCTGGTATTGCGGGAAGTGAGGGTTGAAGGATGTCTTGGCAGAGTTGATTTCAGGGCGTGCTTCCAGGGCTGCGTTATAGTTGTTCACCACGTCGAAGAAGTGGTTCAAATCACCACCCGTCTTGTCCTGCATGTTCAACTCGATGTCGCTTGAAGCCGAGTAACCCGGAATCATAGGCGGCGCGAAGAACAATACCTGCGCTTCCTTGATAATCTTTTGGGCGCGCATGTACAAAGTGGCGTACACAATCGTGGAGTTCTGCATCGTGGAACGTTCTTCCCAGTTCTTCAGCTTGATGATGAGTGAACCGTAGGAGGGGCCTTGACCGCCCAAGAAGCTATAACCTGAGATAACGGTACGTGACTGTACGGCAGGGTCTGCAGCAACCAAGCTGTCCACACGGTTCAAAATCTCTTGTGCGCGTTCTTGTGAAGTGCCCGGAGGCAGTGTCACAGCGCCCATGATGGTACCGGTGTCTTCGTTGGGCACCATACCGGTCGGGGTTATCTGCATGAATACGCCCAACAGTACAATAGAGCCGATAACCAGTCCTGCCGATATCCAGCGTTTCTGGATGAAGAACAGCACTTGTTTCTTATACTTGCCCAGGATACCGTTGTATGAGTCATTGAAGGATTGTTTGAACTTGTCGGTAGTCATACCTGCCAACGCCAGCACACTGATGATAATCATCAAGCTACACAGAATGGGGTGTTCGCTGAAGCTGAACAGACCGAAAATCATGCCCAGGATAGCTACCGTCACGAAGAGCAGTGTAATGCCGGGACGCATCAACCGGCCTATAGAGTCGGCATAACGTGCAATCATAATCTTGCGCGCTTCCTTGGCGGCAACGCCTACACGCTCTTTCAGACTTTCGTGTCCTCCATTATGAGGTTTCAGGAAGATGGCACACAGCGCAGGACTCAGGGTCAGGGCGTTCAGAGCCGAGAAACCGATGGCAATCGCCATGGTCAAACCGAACTGACGGTAGAAAGTACCTGCCGTACCTCCCATGAAGCTCACGGGAACGAATACGGACATCATCACCAACGTAATGGAGACGATGGCACCACCCAGTTCACTCATGGCGTCGATGGAAGCTGTACGGGCCGATTTGTAGCCCTGGTCCAGCTTGGCATGGACGCCCTCGACGACGACGATGGCATCATCGACCACAATCGCAATGGCAAGCACCATGGCCGAAAGGGTCAGCAAGTTGATACTGAAGCCAATCAGTTTCAATACGAAGAAGGTGGCAATCAACGCCACGGGAATGGCGATGGCGGGAATCAACGTGGAGCGCATATCCTGCAGGAAGATATACACTACGATGAACACCAGGATAAAGGCCTCGATCAATGTCTTGATTACCTCATGTATGGAAGCGAAGAGGAAGTCGTTGGCACTCTGTGCAATGTTTATCTTCAAGCCGGCGGGCAGTTTGCTGGAATAGTCGTCCAGTAGGGCCTCGATATCCGAGATGGTCTGCGTGGCATTACTGCCTGCCATCTGGAAAATGATACAACTCACGGCTTTATGTCCGTTTACCATATTGTTGAATCCGTATGACAGACGGCCCAGTTCCACATTTGCTACATCCTTCAGACGGAGTATTTCACCGTTCTCCAAGGCCTTGATGACAATGTTCTCGAACTCCGTAGTCTGTTGCAGACGTCCTTTGTAGCGCAGGGTATACTGGTAGGTTTGGTTACCGCGCTCACCCAACTGGCCGGGAGCCGCTTCGATGTTCTGTTCGCTCAAGGCGGCAACCACATCGTTGGGGATAAGTTTGTATTGGGCCATTACATCAGGTTTCAGCCAGATACGCATGGAGTAGTCTTGTCCCAATACCATGGCATCGCCCACACCGTTGACACGTTTCACCTCAGGGATAAGGTTGATGTTGGCGTAGTTTTCCAGGAACTCGATGTTGTACTGGTCTTTTTCATCATAGATGGAGAATACCATCAACATGGAAGTCTGGCGTTTACGGGTGGTTACACCGATTTTGGTAACTTCGGCAGGCAGCAAGCCTTGCGCCATGGAAACGCGGTTCTGTACGTTCACCGCTGCCATATCGGGGTCGGTACCTTGCTTGAAGTAGATGGAAATGTCGCCCGAACCGCTGTTGGTGGCGCTCGAACTCATATACATCATATTTTCCACACCGTTAATCTGGTCCTCCAGCGGAGCGATAACGGAGTTAAGCACCGTTTGGGCATTGGCACCTTGGTAAGTCGCACTTACCGATACGGTGGGAGGTGCAATGTCCGGGTATTGGGTGATAGGCAAGGTAGCCAGACCAATAACTCCTAAGATTACTATCAGGATGGAAATTACCGTTGATAGTACCGGACGGTTAATAAATCTATCTAATTTCATTTCATGAACAATTAAGGAATTAAAAATTGAAGAATTTTTTTATTTTTTATTCTTTCATTGAAACGCAGTCTGAATATTGCCTTCTTTCTGGTCTTTTAGGGCCTTCTGGTATTCGGCTTCCTTTTCAGCAGGCGTGATGGGCGTGATGGACTGTCCGTCCTTCAGGTTCTGTACCCCTTCGATAACGATTTTTTCGCCTGCTTTCAAACCTTCCGTCACGTAATAATACTTGCCGTCGTCTAAGCTGAACACTTTAACTTCGGTATTTTTCAGCGTGTTGTCCGGTTGCAGTACGAATACGAACTGCTTGTCCTGGATTTCGGTAGTGGCAGACTGTGGAATCATGATGACATCATGCAGCGGGTTGGGGAATACCACATTGCCGGTGCTTCCACTACGCAGCACGTTGTGCTTGTTGGGGAAGAGGGCACGCATGGTTACCGAACCGGTAGTCTGGTCAATGACTCCGCTGATTGTCTCCACGCGGCCACTGTCGGCATACATGGTTCCGTCGATGAGCTGCAACTGTACATTCGGCATCTTTTCCAGAATTTCCTTGGTGCTACCGCCTTCACGAATCTGTGACAAGAGTTGGCGTTCGGTCATGGAGAAGTAGGCGTACATTTCGGAGATGTCGGCAACGGTAGTCAGCGGGCTGGCTACGGAAGGACTAACCAAGCTACCCACGCGGTAGGGAATGCTACCTACTACACCGTCACTGGGGCTGGTTACACTGGTGTATGACAAGTTGTTCTTGGCATTGACCAATTGGGCATTGGCTTGTGCCAGTTGTGCCTTTGTCTGTGCCAGCTGGTTTTCGGCCATTTGCAAATCGTAGTCACTGATGATGTTTTTCTTGTTCAGTTCACGTTTGTTGTTTACAGTCAGTTCTTGTGTGTTTACGGCAGCTTTGGCTGTTTCAACAGCAGCTTTGGCCGAATTTACGGCTGCCTGATACTGTACGGGGTCGATACTGAACAACACTTGTCCTTTGCGCACTGTTGCGCCTTCATCCACGTGCAATTTTGTGATGAACCCACTCACCATCGGGCGGATTTCTACATCTTGTTTACCCTTGATAGTAGCAGGGTAGCTGTTTGTCAAGTTGGCAGTGGTGGTCTTTGCCTCAATCACTGCAAATTCGGGAGCTTTACCCGTTCCTTTGTCGCCTTGTCCGCAACTGCTGAGCAGTGCCAGGCAACATGCCAATAATACTAATCTACTCTTCATACTCTTTTTTGTTCTCTGTATAATTTTATATTCTTCTTTTTTTCGATTCTTGAAAGGCGTTTTTGTGTGTAATTCATGATTTAGAAATAAGGCAGGAAAAAGAAAACTGAATACTCCTATTCAGTTTTCGTCTGCAAAAATATTCTTTTCTTAGTATATAAGGTGTGAAACACTTCCTTTTTTAACTATGTTTCATACATAGATGAGAACGAAAGGACATTTTTTGATTAAAATACTGTAAAGCATACCGCTAATTGGCAGATAACCTTTATTTTTGCAGCATGTTAGAACGTAAACGCCATACTAAAATGAAGCCGCTTTTCCGCAGGTTGTTGGGGGGTGTTGCCATAGCTGCCGCACTGTATTCTTGTGCCAGTGTGGGCCGTATTGAAGGAGGACCTTATGATGAGACTCCTCCGCGTTTTATTTCCGGTACTCCCACGCCCGGCGCACTCCATCACAATAAAAATAAACTTTCCATTGAGTTCGATGAATTTATCAAGCTTGACAAGCCGAATGAGAAGATTGTAATATCCCCTCCGCAGGTGCAGCAGCCCGAAATTAAGTCTAATGGGAAGAAGGTGGTCATCACTCTGCAGGATACATTGAAACCCAATACTACTTATACATTCGATTTTGGTGATGCCATCCAGGATAATAATGAGGGGAATCCCTTGGAGAATTTCTTCTATTCTTTCTCTACGGGCGACCGTCTCGACTCTATGGCTGTGGCCGGTACAGTACTGAATGCGGCCAATCTTGAACCGGTGAAAGGAATGCTGGTCGGTCTGCATGCCAATCTGGCCGACTCCGCTTTTACCAAACTTCCTTTTGAGCGGGTGGGGCGTACGGACAGTCGTGGACGCTTCTCTATCCGTGGAGTGGCTCCCGGCAAGTATCGCATTTATGCCTTGCAGGATGCCGACCAGAATTTTGCCTATTCCCAGCCGACGGAAGTGATAGCTTTTAATGACTCTATCATCATTCCTTCCATGGAAGAGCGCATGCGCCAGGATACGACCTGGATAGACTCGCTGACAGTAGATACGATTGTAGAACGTCAATATACCCACTACCTTCCGGATGATGTTCTGCTGCGTGCTTTCAAGGAGCTTTCCTTCTCGCAACGTTTTTTGAAGGCCGAACGGTTGACTCCGGAGAAGTTTTCGCTCTATTTCACTGCTCCGGCAGACACGTTGCCTTTATTGAAAGGATTGAACTTTAATGAGGAAGATGCGTTTGTTATAGAACAGCCTACCGGCCGGAACGATACGATTCATTATTGGATAAAGGATTCTCTGCTCTATAAGCAGGATTCCCTGAAAATGAGTATCACCTATTTGTATACGGATAGCCTGAAACGATTGGTACCCCGTACCGATACTTTGAATGTGCTGGCGAAGTTGACATACGACAAGCAGCAGAAACAGAAGCAGGAAGCGAAGGAAAAGGAACAGAAAGAGCGTGAGAAGAAAAAGAAGAAGTTGAAGGAAGGTGAGGTGGAAGAGCCCGAGCCGACGGAATTCCTGGCTGTAGATGTGTATGCCCCTTCTGCAATCGATGTATATGATTATCTTACTCTGTCGTTTACGGAGCCGGTGGCAAGCATAGATACCACCGCTTTCCATCTGAAACTGAAAGTGGACTCGTTGTGGCAGGATATCCCGTTCGACTTTATGCGCGACTCTTTGGACTTGAAGCGTTATAATCTGTTTGCCGAATGGGCACCCGGCGAAAGCTATACATTTGAAGTGGATTCTGCTGCCATACGCGGGTTGTACGGGTTGTTCTCCGACAAGATAAAGAAGGACTTCAAGGCCAAGAAGCTGGAAGAGTACGGGCAGATATGTATAAGAGACATTCTTTAATGTGCATGGAGCGGACTCTCTGGCTTTTGTGGAACTACTGGACGGTCAGGACAAAGTGCTGCGCACGGTGCCGGTGGTGGATGGGAAAGCCGATTTCTATTTCCTCAATCCGGGCAAATATGGAGCGCGGCTGATAAATGATACGAATGGGAATGGCGTCTGGGATACGGGAAACTACGCCGAGAAGCGCCAGCCTGAAATGGTTTACTATTATCCGATGGTTCTGGAGCTTAAAGCGAACTTTGATTTGACCCAGGAATGGGATATTAAGGCCAAGTCCCTGGATAGGCAGAAGCCGGACGAACTAAAAAAACAAAAACCAGATGAAGACAAGAAAAAGCAAAACAGGAACAAAAATAACCGCAGTGGCAATAGCAGCCGCAACAGTGGTAGAGGCCATAGCTATTAGGCGGAAGCAATTGTTCATTCTATTGATGGTGGGAGCGGTCTGTTTGGGAACCTCCCAGTCTGTTCAGGCCCAATGTACTGCAAAGAATGAAGCTTTCCAGTCGGGCGAGCATGTCATGTACGATTTATATTTCAATTGGAAGTTCATTTGGAAGAAGGTGGGTCTGGCAAGCCTCACTACCAATGCCACGACTTACCATTCCGAGCCTGCATTTCGCTTTAACTTGCTTTGTGTAGGCAGTAAAAAGACCGATTTTTTCTTCAAGATGCGTGATACGTTGACTTGTTATGTCAGCGATAGGTTGGAGCCGCTCTACTTCCGTAAAGCGGCGGAGGAGGGAAGCCGCCATACGGTGGACGAGGCTTGGTTCTCCTACTCGGACGGACTGGCGAATGTAAAGCAGAGACGCACCTGGCACAATCCCGTGCGTGAGGCTCAGGAGATGGAATACAGTGATAGTCGCTGTATCTTCGATATGTTGAGCATTTTGGCGCAGGCGCGCTCTTATGACCCTAAAGACTACAAGGTAGGGCAGAAGATACTCTTTCCCATGGCCACGGGACGCAGGGTGGAAGAGCAGACGTTGATTTACCGCGGCAAGGAGGAGGTCAAGGCGAATAACGACACCGTTTACCGCTGCTTGGTATTCTCTTTCGTAGAGTACAAGAAAGGTAAGGAGAAGGAGGTCATCACCTTCTTCGTATCCGATGATAAGAACCACCTTCCCATTCGCTTGGACATGTATTTGAATTTCGGTTCGGCCAAGGCATTCTTCAAGAGTGTCCGGGGCAACCGCTATCCGATGACGTCTGTGGTAAGGAAAAAGTGATGTTATCCCCTTTTCTAAATACACTGGATTCGAAAGTGGCAATCAGTTTTCCCTCCTGGTTGGTGACGTCGATCTGGTAATATCCGGTGGTGCGGCCGATGTAGCGTTCGCGTGCTTCGGCATACAGTACATCGCCCGGTCCGCTGCTGCGCAGGAAGGTGATATTGGACGAAAGAGAGAAGGCCAATGTTCCGTGGGAGTTGGCTGCTGCTGCCAGTGCCAGGTCGGCAAGGGTGAAGATGGCCCCTCCTTGCGTACGGCCTCCTGCATTGAGATGCTCTGCCGTGATAACCAGGCGTGCCTTGCTGTATCCTTCCTTTATTTCTATCAGTTCTACACCTGCATTCGTGGCGAAGCGGTCGTTCTTAAAAAACTCTTGTGCGGTCATGGGGAGTAATGATTAATGTTTAGTGATTAATGATTAATGGGTGGAAAATATGTGCTTCCGGACGCAAAAGTAACGATTTTAGCCATTAATTGAATTATTTAGGCGGGTCAAATCTGTACACTTGCTCTACTTTTGCAGCAGGAAAAATCATAAACTCTTAATAAATAAATCCCTTATTATGAAAACAGTCCTCACTACATTGGGAATCTCCCTCCTTGTATTGGCAGGTTGCGCAGGGCAAAAGCAGGCTGAAAGCAACTTTATCCAAGAAAACATTGATAATGCTGTGGCTCAGGAGACAATTCAGACAGACATTATCGAAAAATCCGGTAAAATCCTTAATCCCCGTACCATTGATAAGGATGGGAACATTGTCTATGTACCTATCGACGATTGGTGTTCCGGCTTCTTCCCCGGTAATATCTGGCATATGTACGAGTTGACCGGTGACCAGAAGTGGCTGCCGCTGGCAGAGAAGTATACCGAGGATTTGGATTCGGTACAATACCTTACCTGGCACCATGATGTGGGCTTTATGATTGGCAGCAGCTACCTGAACGGATACCGTTTTGCGGGTAAGGAGGAGTACAAGCCGGTCATCATACAGACAGCCAAATCATTGTCTACCCGTTTCCGCCCTGCAGCAGGCGTACTTCAGTCATGGGATGCAGACAAGGGGTGGCAGGCTGAACGTGGCTGGAAATGTCCCGTTATCATTGATAATATGATGAACCTCGAACTGCTGTTCGAAGCTTCCAGGCTGTCCGGCGACTCCACTTTCTATAACATAGCCCGGAAGCATGCCGATACGACTATGGCTAACCATTTCCGTGAGGACAACAGCTGCTATCATGTGGTGGATTATGACCCCGAAACCGGTGAAGTCCGTAAGAGACAGACTGCACAAGGCTATGCCGACGAGTCTGCTTGGGCACGTGGACAAGCGTGGGCCTTGTACGGCTATACCATGTGCTATCGCTATACACACGATGCCAAATACCTGGAGCAGGCTGAAAAGGTCTACAACTTTATCTTCAACAACAAGAATCTTCCGGAAGACTTGGTTCCCTACTGGGATTTCGATGCCCCCAATATCCCGAATGAACCTCGCGATGCTTCGGCAGCTGCCTGCACGGCGTCCGCCCTTTACGAGCTGAGTACTTATCTGCCGGGTAAGGGATACAAGGAAACCGCCGACCGGATTATGGAAAGCCTCGCTTCTCCTTCCTACCGTGCCAAGGTGGGTACCAACGGCAACTTCATCCTGATGCACTCTGTGGGCAGTATTCCTCACGGTGCGGAGATTGATGTACCGCTGAATTATGCCGACTATTACTTCCTGGAAGGATTGATGCGTAAAAGAGACTTGGAAAAATGAAAACTCAATTAAATATTTTGTTAGGTGGTTTAGGTTTGTTCGCCTTGCAGGGCTGTAAACCCCCGCAGGCGGAACAATCCGTCCAGCCGAATGTCATTTACGTTTTTCCCGACCAATACCGTAACCAGGCGATGGAGTTCTGGGGCCAGGAAGGTTTTCGCGAGAAAGTGAACTTTCGGAATGACCCGGTGCATACCCCGCGCTTGAATGATTTTGCCCGGGAGTCGGTGGTGTTGACATCTGCCATGAGCAACTGCCCGTTGAGCAGTCCCCACCGTGGTTCTCTGTTGACGGGAATGTATCCTAATAAGAGTGGTATTCCATTGAATTGCAATTCGAGCCGTCCCATCAGCTCCCTGCGTGAGGATGCTGTGTGTGTGAGTGATGTTTTCTGCAATGCCGGATATGACTGTGCCTACTTTGGCAAACTGCATGCCGACTTTCCTACCCCCAACGACCCCGAACGTCCCGGACAGTATGTGGAAGACCGTGTACCTGCATGGGATGCCTATACGCCGAAAGAACGTCGTCATGGGTTCAATTACTGGTATTCTTACGGTACCTTTGACGAACACAAGAATCCGCATTACTGGGATACGGAAGGCCGTCGCCACGACCCGCGCGAGTGGTCACCGTTACACGAATCGGGCAAGGTGGTGTCTTATCTGAAGAACGAGGGGAATGTACGCGACCCGAAGAAACCTTTCTTCATTATGGTAGGCATGAATCCTCCCCATAGTCCGTACCGTTCTTTGGACGACTGTATGGAGGAAGATTTCAATCTCTATAAAAACCAGCCTCTGGACAGCTTGCTCGTCCGTCCGAATGCCGACTCCAAGATGCTCAAGGCAGAGAGTGCACGCTACTACTTTGCTTCTGTGACGGGTGTCGACCGTGCTTTCGGTCAGATACTCGATGCCTTGAAGGAACTCGGACTGGACAAGAATACCATTGTCGTGTTTGCCTCCGACCATGGAGAGACCATGTGCAGCCAGCATACGGAAGACCCGAAGAATTCCCCGTACTCCGAGTCCATGAACGTTCCTTTCCTGGTGCGTTTTCCCGATAAGATTAAGCCCCGCGTGGACGACTTGATGCTTTCCTCGCCGGACATCATGCCTACCTTGTTGGGTCTTGCCGGTCTTGCCGACTCCATTCCGGCCGAGGTGCAGGGACGCAACTATGCACCGCTTTTCTTCGATGAAAAGGCGGATATTGTACGTCCCACCGGCGCTCTCTACATCCAGAACCTGGACGGTGAGAAGGATGCGGAAGGTATGGTCCGTTCCTACTTCCCTTCGTCGCGCGGCTTTAAATCGGCGCGCTACACGCTGGCGCTCTACATTGACCGCGAAAACCATAAGCTGGTCAAAAGTTTGTTGTTTGACGATGAAAAGGACCCGTATCAGATGAATAACCTTTCTTTGGAAGAAAACCAAGAAGTCGTAAAAGACCTTTGCGCAGAGATGGGCAAAGTGTTGAAAGAGATTGATGATCCTTGGTATAAGGAAGGTATCTTGAAGGATATGATACCTTATTGATTGGAAATGGGTTATAGATAATCCTCCATAAATTGCTTGAACGTTTTTTGCGACCCGCTTCGACTGATAGTGAACTATTTGTCGGAGCGGGTTGTTTGATTCAGAGTGGAATAAATTACCAATACGTATTAAGTAAATGATGGAGATGAAGTATAGACTATGGGCTTGTTTGTTGTTTTTGCCGATGGTCCTTTGGGCGTCCGGGCGTCCGAAAGTGGCTGTCGTACTCAGTGGGGGTGGCGCCAAAGGGACGGCGCATATCGGTGCTCTGAAAGTAATTGAAGAAGCGGGTATCCCTATAGATTATGTGGTGGGCACTAGTATGGGGGCCATTGTGGGCGGTTTGTATTCTATCGGATATACCCCGCAGCAATTGGACAGTATGGTGAATGCCCAGAACTGGAAATTCTTGCTCTCGGATGCCCCCAATCCTAAGGATGTGTTGCTGGATGACCGGTTGAAGTCGGAGCGCTATGTACTCTCCATTCCGTTTTCTTTGAAATCTGCCGCTGTTTCGGATGCGGGTATCATAAAAGGGAAGAACCTGGCACGTTTGTTCTCCACATTGACAGAAGGTTACCAGGATTCTGTGGATTTTAGCCGTCTTCCTATTCCGTTTGCCTGCGTGTCGGAAAATCTGGTGAATGGCAGCGAAGTAGTGTTCCATGAGGGAATACTGGCCACTTCCATGCGTTCCAGCATGTCCATTCCCGGTGTGTTTGCTCCGGTAGACCTGGATGGAATGGTGTTGGTGGACGGTGGAATGGTGAATAACTATCCGGTAGATGTGGCGCTTGCCATGGGGGCCGACTACATTATCGGGGTGGATGTGCAGAGTCCGCTGCTTAAGGCTTCCGAGCTGAAATCGGTGAAAGACATCTTCGAGCAAATCATTAATCTGCAAGGAGAGAAGAAATACCGTGAGAATCTGCGTAATACCGACGTGTTGATAAAGGTGGATGTCACCGGCTATTCGGCTGCAAGTTTCACCAAAGAGGCCATCGACACTTTGATGGTGCGGGGAGAGCGTGCTGCCATGGACAGTTGGGACGGACTGCTTGCCCTGAAACGGAAGCTGGGACTTGCAGAAGATTATCAGCCTCGCCGCCCGGGACCTTTCCGCTTGCCCGGCGCGGCTGTTGATAGGGAGATTCCCGTTGATTCCCAAATAGCCGCCCCTGCTGTACGGGAGAACAAGCTGAATGTCGGTTTTCGTTTTGATACGGAAGAACTGGCGGCGTTGCAGGCAAATACGGACTTCTATTTCGGCCGGCAGCGGGAGTCGCTGGCCAGCCTCACCGCCCGTCTGGGCAAGCGTACACTGGCACGACTCGGATATAGTTATCAGTGGGACGGTGGATGGCAGGCAGGACTTGCCTATCAGTTCGACTATAAAGATATGAATATTTATAATGAAGGCAAACGGGCGCTGGATTTGACTTTTACACATCAGCTGGTCCGTATGGGGGCGGCGAAGGACTGGAACAATATCCAGGTCAGTTTGGGCATTGACTTTGATTACTACCACTATCATGATTTGCTGTCGCTCGACCCGTTGGCTTCGGCACTGTTTGAGAATTCGTCCTTATTCAGTTACTTTGCCGGACTTGTGTTCAACAACTTGAATGAGAGGAGCGCCCCTACAAAAGGCATGTCGTGGGCGGTATCCTACCATCTCTATACGGATAACCTCTTCCAGTATAAGGACAACAATCCTATTTCTGTTTTCGATGCCCGTTGGCAGGGATGTTTCTCTCCGTCGAGTAAGCTCACTGTCACTCCTTCGTTTTATGGACGCGTATTGTCCGGAAGCGATAATTATCCTTTTGCCATCATCAATATGGTGGGAGGGACCATACCGGGGCGCTATATGCCACAGCAGATACCGTTTACGGGTATCAACCGTGCGGAACTGTCACAGGCCGCATTGCTGGTTGCAGGGCTGAACCTCAGACAGCGTATCTTGAAAAACCAGTATATATCAGTGATGGGCAGTTATGGGCGAAACTCCGGGAAGTTTCATCAGATTCTTGACTCTTCCGAATCGGTTGATATGGCAGGGGTAGGCATCGGCTATATGTACAAGAGTTTTCTGGGACCAGTGGAGATACAATTGAATTGGTCCAACCAGACGAAGAAAGTAGGGTGGTATGCCGGGTTCGGATTCGTATTCTAACAGGGATGTATCAAAATACACAATCACCATAGGATTATACAGATTTTATTTTTCAGTTAAAAGAACAGAAGAACAAGAGAGAGAAATATGTTCTTTTGTTCTTCTGTCTAAAACTTACCCCAATCTGTATGATTCTGTGGTGAGTTATGATACCTTCGTTATTTATTCAGCTTCCATTCGCTTCCGTCCTTACCGTCCTTAATCTCGAAACCGAGCGCGGTGAGTTCATTGCGGATTTTGTCGGATGTAGCCCAATCTTTGTTGGCTTTTGCCTTTGAACGCTCTTCCAATAGCATGTCCACTACCTTGCCGAAGGCAGCTTCACGCTCTTCGTTGGAGGTGTTGTCTTCTTGTAATCCTAAGATGTCGAAGCAGAAGAGGTGGAAGGTTTCCTTCAATTCTTTCAGGTCTTCGGCTGTGATGGAATCGTTTCCAGCTAGGATATTGTTTACCATCTTGGCGCCGTCGAAGAGGTGGGCGATGACAATCGGTGAGTTCAAGTCATCATTCATGGCTTCGTAACACTTGGCACGCAGGGATTTCACGTCTATGGTGGAGGTTGCAGCAGGGGTAATCTTGTCCAGTCCATGTACAGCATCCATCAGTCTTGCCAATCCCTTTTCGGCGGCTTGCAGAGCTTCGTTGCTGAAGTCTACCGTACTGCGGTAGTGGGCTTGCAGGGTGAAGAAGCGGATGGTCATTGGGCTGTAGGCTTGCTCCAGCATGGGGTGTGTGCCTTTGAAGAGCTCTTCCAATGTGATGAAGTTACCGTAAGACTTACCCATTTTCTGTCCGTTCACGGTCAGCATGTTGTTGTGCATCCAATAATGTACCATATCTTCCCCTTGGGAAGCTACGGATTGTGCAATCTCGCATTCGTGATGCGGGAAGATAAGGTCCATGCCGCCACCATGAATGTCGAAGTGCTCGCCCAAGTATTTCTTTCCCATGGCTGTACATTCGGCGTGCCAGCCGGGGAAGCCGTCGCTCCACGGGGAAGGCCAACGCATGATGTGTTCCGGTTGCGCACATTTCCAGAGGGCAAAGTCTGCGGGGTTGTGCTTCTCGCTCTGTCCGTCCAGTTCGCGGGTGGTGTTGAGAACATCATCCAGGTTGCGTCCGGAGAGCTTGCCGTAGTGATGGTCCTTATTGTATTTTTCTACATCGAAATAAACGGAACCTTCACTTTCGTAGGCATATCCGTTCTTCAATATCTCCTTTACAAGTTCTATCTGTTCGATGATGTGGCCGCTGGCATGTGGCTCGATACTGGGAGACAGCACATTCAATGCATCCATCGCCTTATGATAGCGGTTGATGTAGTACTGTGCCACTTCCATTGGTTCCAGTTGTTCCAGACGGGCTTTTTTCGCAATCTTGTCTTCACCTTCGTCGGCATCGTGCTCCAGATGGCCCACGTCGGTAATGTTGCGGACATAGCGCACCTTGTAGCCGATGTGCGTCAGGTAGCGGAACAGCAGGTCGAAAGTGATGGCAGGGCGTGCATGTCCCAAGTGCGGGTCACCGTACACGGTCGGTCCGCAGACATACATGCCTACATGCGGTGCATGCAGCGGTACGAACAGCTCTTTTTTTCTATTTAAAGTGTTGTAAATGGTCAGTTGATGTTCCATAACAGTTGATTATTAGTTCTTTTAGGAGTACAAAGGTATAATAAATCTGTGAAAATCTATAATGATATTCTGTTTTATAAGAGTAAATGCAACGGATTTCACCT
>NZ_JBCNZM010000010.1:0-57289 GCF_040227615.1 Bacteroides sp. RTP31139st1_H2_RTP31139_211217
TGAGCGAGACCTATAACATGGCTGTCAAGACAAAGCGTGCCGTGGACGAGGTCGTTGCCGGCAAAAGTATCGAAGAGGCTTCGGGACATAAAATCGGAGCCTTCACATCCAACTGGTGGGCCGGGTTCTTGGGGGAATTTGCCATCGCTTCATCTGAGGGGATGGTATCGCGAGACCATGTGTATAACATGGACAAAGCCCGTCAGGATGACATAAGGGATGCGCTTGTCACCCTTGCCAAACGCGACAGCCAGACACGTATCGATGCCGCGTACGCCGAGTTCGGGAAGATGGGTACGGTATTGGAAGTGGACGCTTTCCTCAAGACGGTAAAGGAGCGTTTCGGGCAACAGGAGAAGGATCTCGACAAGTCTTTGTGGCGTATGCAGGATGGCAAGGCCGTCTATGTGAATGATATCGGGGACAGGTCGGAAGCGGTTGCCGCCCGCACATACGACTATGCCCGGTACATGAACACGCAGACCGTTCCGGAGATTGTGCGTGCCGCCACCGCTTATCGGAATGCCATATCGAGTGCCGCCAATGCGCATGAGCTGATGCGTAAGGGAGGGTTCGACTTTGACCAGTTCAGGGCCTGGGGATTCGAGCAGGACGAAAACGGGCTATGGAAACAGCGGGCACTGGGGCAGAACGCCACCGATGCGCAGCGTATAGACAACATCGCGCATCGCAAGCTGGCACATACGACACTCGTGAAGTTCTTTTCATCGCTCCGGCAGACTTTCGGAGGTTCGGCGGAGGCAGCCGAGAACATCCTCCGCGTGGCGGGCTTCACTCCCGACCAGTACGGCAACGAACCGGATTCCAACGATACACGTCCGTTTGCTGCCAACCCGATTACCAACACGCATCTGGATGACGGAGGGGCCGGCGGCAACTATTCCGGCACGGGGCGGTTGTCCTCGGCGGCACCTAAACAGGTCATCGTGAACATAGAGAGCCTGCTCAGTGTCAGGACCATCGACCTGATGAAGTCGAAGGAGGGGCAGACGGAAGAGATACAGAACCTGAAAGAACAACTGGCACAGGCGCTCATCGATGTCGTGCATGACTTCGATGCCTCCTGGAACGCATAAAATGAAAGGATTATGGGAAGACTGATACAAATCGCGGCCTCGACTTTGTTGAGCGGAGGCATACTCAACCACGGTTCGCTTGGCGGATACATCAGCAACGCCACGCGTCTGGCGTTGGGCATGGGGCTTGCCGAATTGCAGGACGGGCAGGTACATTACTTCTCCAGGCACCATGACCTGCTCAAACGGGCAGCCATACAGGTTGCCTCGCAGACGGCTTACGGGTTGCTACGTTCCTATCCCCGATACCTCAAATACTGGGAACAGCAGGTGCGGGACAAATATCTTCAGACACAGTCGCAGTCCAGCCTTGCGAACAAGACCGGACAGTACTACCAGCTCATCAGGGAACAGCAGGCGGTGGCGCAGAAGAAAAACCATATCGATTCCATCGTCGGCCGGACAGTGGCGGATTTTCTGGAACTGTCCATATCAGAGGAGGGGAAGTATTATGACAACAGCGAGTGCAAGGTTTTGCCGAACAGCCGGTATGGACTGGTGACATTCGTGGACCTGGGACCGCAGGTACAGGTCAGCAGCCGGAACAATATCCTGCTGACCCGGGTACAGGGGCGGGACTATACCCGCAAGGAATATATATCCGGGGGTGACCTCGAGATTACCATCAACGGCAAGATCACCTCCAAATACCCGGACGTGTATCCCGAGGCGGAAGTGTCCAAGTTTATCAGGCTGGTACAATACAAGGGTGTCATCGATTGCGACAACACGGTATTGCGCCAGTTCAACATTTCACGGTTGATTATACAGGGCTATACCTTACAGCCTACGGATTGCCGGAACGTGCAGCCGTATTCGCTGAACTGTGTCGCCGTGGAGCCATCGGAAGCCGTGGAACTGAAACTGGCGGAACAGGAAAAGGTGGACACGGCCATCAAGCACACGAACAAGTGGATCAAGTATGTTAAATTCGGTACGGAGGTCATCGACCCCGCCTCGTTGCTTAAACTGACACGTTTATGGGTATAGCTGCAATGGATATCCTCTGCTGTCGCATCACCATCGGGGATGCCGACCCATCCAATCCGATGAGGATACAGAACGGCGTGGAGATTACGGAAGTCCAGTCGCTCGAAATCAACGAGAGTTACAAGAAGCTGATCGGAACGGCCAAAGTGATATTCCCGAAAGGGTCGGTATGCCGCTCCACGATTATCGGGAACGTGACATTGGAGGGCAAGGACGTGTCGAGGATAACGACGGAGGTGATGCAGGACGGTGTCATCATCGAGAAACGCAGCGCGCAGCGTCTGGTTGACGAGACGACATTCAAGGTCGGACAGCGCATCAATATCAAGCTGGGCTACAACGGCGTGCTGAAAAATATGTTCGACGGATACATTACCGGATACAATTCGGACAGCACGCTGGAAATCCAGTGTGAGAATATGGCCTACAAACTCAAACTGAAACAGGCACCTCATTTCGAGACCCCGGCGAAAGGGACGACGGTGAACGAGGTGCTGGAAGGCAAGTATAATATCCTGAAAGATACCGGCTTCAGGATACACTCGGATACGAAGCGGTTTGAGATACATATCGGCAAGGTAAAGGTCACGGACAACTTCACGGTAGCGGATATCCTTTCCGAATGGTCGAAGTACAAGGTCTACTGTTTTTTAAAATACGATGCCGATGATGACGGGGCCATACCGTCCATTGCCGTCGGGCGTCCTTATTCGTCCAGCAAGGCTCAGCCGGTATTCCCGGAGGATGAATCGACAGGACCGTACAGGATATACTTCAACGAGCATGTGGCGCAGAGCAACCTGAAAGTGGTCAAGACCGATCCGAAGTTTTTGGCGGTGACGGGCAAGGCACTCGGGACGGATGAAAAATTCTTTGAGGTGACAGTACGCATGAATCCTGAATACGACCCGGCGACGCCGGGCAGCAAGGAGTTTCAGACGGTCAATGCCACGCAGATTTCAAAAAAGACGCACAAAGTAACGGGCAACACGACGGCATCAGGAGCGAAGACCAGGACCAAGGTGGATTTATCCACATATACCATCGTACCATATATGTCACCTCATGTCGGAATCAATTCCGACCGGCTTGTAGAAGAGACGACGGAATACTTTCGGAATTACAATCTGAACGGAATCACCGGCAATGTGACAGTATTCGGGGATTTCGGACTGTCTCCTGCCGTACAGGTGGAACTGATCGACTACCGTAATCCTTCCAAGAACGGCGTATACCTCGTGGAAGAGGTAACGACTACTTTCGGGGTGGGTGGATACAGGCAACAACTGAGTATTCCGTATAAAATTAGGAAATAAGATTTACCGTTATTCAACAGGAGGAATTTCTATCAATGGTTCTTCGTTTATTACCTTGATAATATTCGGAAGTTCGCTATTGTATTTATCGTCAGTAGAGCAATCAAAACCTTTTCTTCCACTAATGAAATCCGGTGTCGAAGTTTCAAAAGACCCTTTGCGTACAACCGGTATAAATTTAGTGGTTCCCTGATTGTTATATATTTCATGTGATATTATACCCCCTTCATAAGCGGCACCTCCTTTACCGGATTCAGCTTTCTCTTTATACTTTGGAGTCAGAATGCACAGAACTTTAGTTGCCTTACGGATGCTTTCAAGCATAAATTTAGGCAAGTCAGTTCCATGAGGTTGATACTGGTCTATTTGAGCATCAATCCCTCGTCTTCGCAAATCTTTGGCGAAAGTTTGAATCCAATTCATAAAGACATTGTCTTCTACCTCCCACGCATACGAAATCAACACAAACGGCTTGTTTTTATTCACAATTGGTTCTTCCGCCACTTTATTGAGAATTTCAGGCAGAGGCGTATTATCGATTGTAGGAATGTCTACATCTGCCCAAGGATTCAAAGCTTCTTGTATCGCATCTTTTGGAGTATTCATTAGCAGCAGCCTGTTTATTTTGATAGACAAATCTTTGAGGAATTTTTGTACATCATTCTCATCAAGAGCTAAAAATAAAGTCCTATACCATTTAATTCTTGATGTAAATTCTTCCTTTTCCCGCAATTCTGCCATATATTCCCCATATGTATGAGGTAACGACAATGTTGTTAAATATGGCCTGATTGTATTATAAAACAATGGTCCATCTACATACAGCGGCGCATAATCATTTTCTTTGTTCGATCCGATAATATTCCAAAGCTGTTCATATATATCTGATCTACTGGTCTCTTTTTCATAAATTGTCCGCTCAAGGGAAATTTTAGGAATAACACACTCTCCCCCATTTATAACATCGGCACCATTCTCCGTAAGAGCTATAAAATCTCTATCTTTTAAGTAGAGATAGCCATTATCAATGAGGGTATTTACCAGGAAATACAATATACCCAATTGATTACGAGTAAATTGCTTTTCAGCTGCAAATCTAAAATTTCTGAGCATGTTACCTTGCCCGGCTTTAAAGCATCTTGATTTTTGAAAGAAATCAAATATATATGTAATATAGGATTCTAAAATTTCTTGTTTCATAAGTAATATCATTGTCTTTGCAAAAGTACAAAATAATTGGCAACCAATAAACTATGCTCCTCCTATTCTTTCAAAAAACTCATGTCTTCAGACAAATCCAACCAGTTGCTTATCCGTGAGGCTATCCGCAAGATAGCCTTGGGACGGAGTATGGAGCGTATCAATCTGGCTCCCGGAGGCATGTCCGGTATCGGTACGGCCCGCATGATACACGGCTATGTCGCCAAGATACACGACAACCCCTCGGACGAGGAGTTTTCCGACTACGGCGGTACCATTGATGTCGGCGAGTACCCGGACGAGACGGCCTCCGCCGAACCTGTTATCCATAAAGGCGTGTTGCTCTCGGCCGCCACCAACAGCGAAGGCGGCTTCCTGATCGTCCCCGCACTTTTTTCCGACGTGACCATCTTCATGGATGCCGCCACCCGTTATGCCTATGTGGTTAACTTCTCCCATGTGGATATCCTGCGGCTCAATGCCCGCACGGAAACCGTCATCGGCGTGACCGAAATGGAGGAACTGGATCCGGAAAACGACTCTTCCCCGGACTACGACGAACTGGAAACCACCGGTAACGAGACCTCCACCCACTATACGCCGACGGCCGTCACAACAACCGTTAGGAATGACAAGGACAAGGAAGCGACAACCGTTATCGATGCGGAAAGCATCACGCATACGGTGGACAAGTCTGAAGTCAGACAGACAGCAGATAAAGTGGTACAAAAGGTCAATTCCACGACCGTTGCCGTTGCCGACAACAAGGTGACGCTCGGTGACGAGAATGCCACCGAGCCGCTGGTTCTGGGTAATGAGCTTGCCCGGCTGATGCTCGACTTCCTGACGGAATGTTCGAAAATCATGACTCCCACACTGATGGGCACGATGTCGCCGATCAATATGCCGAACTTCATCTCGCTGACATCACGTATCCAGAAATTTCTTTCCAAGACCAGCTATACCAAATGAGCGTACAACTGCATCCCGATATAGAAACCCTCGACAAGGAGAGCCTGTGCTATTCCATCTATGCACAGCTGTACCATAACTTTTTCAATGCCCAGCAGAAAAAGGACGACGAGCATCCTTACGGCATCGAGGAAGGCGACGAGACCAGCCTGAGACTGAAGAATACCGCTTACGGTTTTGCATCCGCCATTGCCGGAGCCGTTACGGGAGAAGGCGGTTCCGGAAGCGGTGGCTTGCTGTTGGATTACCTGAAGAAATCGGGCGGTGACATGACCGGCAAGCTCAGTGCCAATTACGGTTTCGAAGCCGGCATTGGAAACACCCGTATCCTGGAAACCTATTCGCAGGACATTACCGATCCGGAAGGTGTGGTAACTGCCATCGAGTACGGTATCAGGATTACCGGCAACCTGAAAGTCGGGGGCGACAGCCTGCATATCGGCGGCAGGCAGTTGCTCCGTTACGACGCGGACAAGGCCACCGCTACAATCAACGCTTCCCATATAGACTTTCTGGATGCGACGGTACATTCCAAAGGGGCATGGATTATCGGGGACGAGGATACAGGAATATCCATCTCCCCGACACGGCTGGCCGTGGGCGGGCAGGATGTCTATCATCGTGGCAACGCCAATACGGACACGGTGGATTGGACGATGCGGGACGGCATGGTGAGACGGAATCTGACGGTGCGAGGGAGTACGGTCATGGATGGCGGACTGAAAGCCTTGCAAGGCGTGGAACTGGGCGACAAAGGGAAATGTCTGCTTTCGTTTTCGGAAGAGGATGTCGCGCTCGGCGGGTTCCTCTCGTTCCTGGACGGATTCGGCATCCGGATCGGAGATGTTCCCGTACTGCTCTGTACCGACAAGGACAAGATACAGTTCGGGAGTATCGGCGGTGACCTTCTTTTAGGCGGCGACCATACCCCGAAGATACGCCTGTTCTCCGGCATATCGGACGTGGACGGCGAGTGTCTGATGCTTTCCCCTTACGGAAAGGCTTGTTTTCCGGGCTCGCTGACTGTCCGCCACAACTACGGCGCCGACCTGCTCTCCTCATACCGGGTAGACACTTCCGATGAAGGTATCGTTATCCACAAGCGCTTGCGGATGGGCACAGCAGAGGGATTTATGTTCACAGGCGACAGGGAGCGCGTATCGCTTTCTTCCGAGGTAATCTACGAGGAAGAGGACGTAAGGACGGCTATCCCTCACAGCACGGATTTTTCACACCGTCCGTCCGTGAGCTGTTATGCCCCGCAGAACCGTCACAGCGAATCGTTCCATATCCGCACCGATGCCGATTTCGTTACGGTCGCTGTTCCGTTGGAAGCAGCCGGGCATATCGGAATCCATGCGTCGCCCACCCGGATTACTGACAGAATCCTATACTTGACAGAGGCGTTACGCCTGCAAGCGGTGGAGGACGGTATCCGGCATTACGGAAACAGCGTCTTTACCGGGTCGCTCTCTTCGGAGTTCTTTTCCCCGGGCCTTTCCGGAAGCGGATGGGCTGTCCGCCGGAACCGGACGACAGGAGGCGTCTCCGCCACATTCGACGAGGTGGTGGCCCGCCGTAAGTTCCGCGCCTATGAGTTCGAGGTCGAAAAGACTTCGGTAACCAACGGTTCCTTCTGGATCAGCGACAGCTGTTCGGGAGACACCGTGGAAAAACTGTCATAATCCATGTCCGTATTCCGTTATCCGACATACAAGATCCGTATTGCCCCCGACTCGCAGAAGACACAGGGACTGCAAGCCGGGGATATCATCCGCAGGCAATATGCCGAACGGGAGCGTACCGTCTATTCGCTGATGTGCGTGACAGAAACCGGAACGGAGCTTGTCGGAGACAAGGACGCCCCTTATTTCATCGGGGCATTGCTGGACGGGGACGAACCGCAGGGCGGTGAACTGCTGGACTTCGTGCGGATTACCAACCTGTTCGATACGGCACGTAGCGGCGCCTTGTACCTGACGGCTTCTGACAGCGATTCACCCTATATGGATGTCATCGACGGCATGGCGACCGAACGCTCCCTGTGCTATCCCGTCATGGACGGAGGCATGGCGGGAGTGCCGGACAAGTCCAGGTACGCCGTTTATGGCAGCATGCTGCAAACGGAATATCTGGATGCCGATTCGGAAGCGACACGCATTGTCCGCATTATCCGCAACGCGGAACCGGCAGGAAACGCTTCCTTCGGGCTGATGCTGACATTGGAAGAACCGGTCGGATACCCGGAGCGCCTGCTGGTATCGTTCAAGGTCAGGTCTTCCAAAACATCAGGTTCCGTACCGATCCGATTCGGCTATACGAACCGTGAAAAGACGGATGCGGAAGATGAAATCTCCATCGGCCGGGAATGGAAGTACAAGTTATGGGTCATCACCGTGGATTACCCGGCACAGTACAGCCGGAGCCTGTTTCTTGACCTGACATCAAGCCTGGCCTCCGAGGGGGACTGGTGCGAGGTCGCCGACCTGAACATTGTTCGTCTTGCCTCCGTATCCGCTTTCAGCGAGGCGAGCAAGGCCCGTGTGGGAAAGGTCAGCGGCATCATCGATCCGGTCTTCGGCATGTTGGATGGTTACGGGGCCTATTTCCAGAATCTCTATGCCACACGCAATGTCAATATAGCCGGCACGCTTACCGCGGGAGACGAGAACGGTTTTTCAAGCACGTTTTATGTGGGCAAAATCCACAAGAATGTCATACCCGACAGCCTGTCCTGCCGGTTCAGCCATTCGGAAGAGCTGGATGAAACATCTCCCGCCGGACTCGGGCGGTGTGTACGGATAGCCGGAGACAGTCTTCTTGGTGCGCAAAGTGCCGCCTGGCGGGAGGCTCATACAGGAGTCTGTTATTGTTTCTCAGTCTGGATAAAAGCGGAAGATACGGCAGCCATCCGGTTCTATCAGGATGAACATCTTGTCGGTGATCGGACGGTGGCTGCCGGTAAAGGATGGGTCCGTTATAATGTCCCGTTCCTCATACGCGGGTCAGATTCCCCCGTCATGTGTCTCGGCATTGCCGCTTCCGTCCCCCTGTCGTTGTCCGCCCCTCAATTGGAGGCCGGAAGGAACGTGACCCCCTATCAGGCGACCGATGAAGCCTTGTCCTACACGGACGATTACGGTGCCTGGTTCAATAAGGGAGGTATCGGGGGTACCATACAGAATCCCCTGTTGCGGCTGAACGAAGACGGCTCGATCGTTTCACGGGACGGTTCTTTCGTCATCCATCCGGACGGGACGGGCCATTTCGCCTCGGGACGGTTCAAGTGGGGCAAGGATACCATCGAACTGCGCGATGTGACCATCCGCTGGGAAGACCTCGATGAGGAGGCGCAGGAACTGCTCAAGCCCCGTTCCGTCTCCCTGACAGGCGGCACGGCGTTCCATTTCAAGGACGAGCTTTCAGGCGCATGCGAGCCGGAGAATATCCCGCTTGTGGCGACCGAATACAATTTCGAGCCGGAAAGTCGGCAGTGGGAATACCTTGCCGTTGACGGCATATGGAAAGATGCCGGATGCAATGCCGCCGTATTTGAAATGACACCCCCGTTTCATGGCTGGGAAGGGCGCGACGTGCTGACCCTCCGCTACACGGCAACATACCGTAATGAAAAAATCAGTGCGACCCATACCTTTTTCAAACTTTACGACGGATCTCCCTCCTATACTGTTTATGTGGAGTCTGAAAACGGCACGACATTCCGCAACGGAATCGTCTCGACGGTACTCCGTGCCAGGGTGTACAGGGGCGGTGAAGAGATTACATCGCTCATTCCCGACGGCAATTTCCGCTGGATACGGACGAGCCGCGATACGGAGAGTGACAGGATATGGAACGCCGCACCGCGTTACGGCAGGGAGATAGAGATAACCGGCGGGGACGTGTGGCGCAAGGCCGTTTTCGATTGCGAAGTGGAAATAACAAATAACCGATAATCTATTATGGCAGTAAAAGTAGCCCGCGGGCAGGTCACCATCATCGACCAGAACGACGCGGTATCGTTGCAGGCATTCATCGGCTCCTCGCAGCCCCTGACACAGGTGTACAACAGAGACAACAATGCCTATGCCCCTTCGTGGGCGGCTTCTCCCTATCTGGTACTTACCCCTTCGCTCTTCGTCAGCGGTCAGGCGGCGACCGACCAGATCACCTCGGTAGGCAATGCCGCGACGCTTACGGCAGGCGTGAAGAGCGGCTCGGCCAAGTGGTACAAGAACGGTACGGCGATCGTCTCCGGACAGGACAGCTGCACCATCGGCGCGGCATCGGCCAAGTATGCCCTTACCGTCAAAGCCAACCACATGACCGTTTCCGCTCCGCAAGTGCGTTATACTTTCGAGGCGGTTTACATCGACGCCAACGGGCTGGAGATTCCGTTCCGGGCGGAGATTCAGTTCACGCAGCACCTGAACGCCGGAGCGATGATCGCCGCCGTGGCGTATGCACCCGACGGCATCGTATTCAAGAACGACGAGGTGGCGACGCTCAGGGCGCATTGCGACCTGTGGCGCGGAGCCTCTATCGACACGACGAACGTCACCTACGCGTGGGGCATCAAGGATTCGGCGGTATTCGCGGGCACGACACTGACAGCTGCCGCGGCAGCCGGAGCCACGACCATAACGGTCGCTTCGGTAATGAACATGGAGGCGGGAGGCAGGATAACCATAGGATCGGCACAGTACACCATTTCGGCAGTCAACGCCTCCACGAAGGTCGTGACGCTGACCTCCGCACTGAGTGCCGCAGCCGCATCGGGAGCCGCCGTTTCGTGTCCCTACTACAACTCCATGCTGGGTGCCGGCTGGGCATGCCTTACCTCGACCAATCCTCGGGGCGTGACGGCAGGCTGGACGACAAACGAAATCACGATTACGGCAGATGCCGTTCTCAACTTCGAGACCTTCAAGTGCGCCATCAAGGATACGGACACCTCGGCGGGCAACGCCTCGGCGAACAAGGTCGTCTGCGACATCATCTCCTTCACGGATATGTCCGACCCCATCACGGTTGATCTGGTCAGCCAGAAGGGGTTCACCATCAAGAACAACGGCAATGACGTGGATGCCAAAGCCGTGTTATACAGGGGCGGTGAGGAAATCGACACGGGCGGGACAGCTTATACCTATACATGGAAACTGTGGAACTCTGCCGGGACTTCCGTCGTGAAGACCTACACGGGAAAATCCATCACGGTCTCGAAAGCCGATGTGACGGGGAAAGGCGTGCTGATGTGCGAGGTATCGAAATAAACGACATGTCTTACAACGAATACGAGGGTGCCAAATACTTTTTGGGACACCCTCATTGCGTCTGACGTGTTTCCCGACAGGAAAGTCAGTCTCTTGGCATGGATTTCACGATCCCGCTCACGGGGTCGAATTGTACGGCGGCATTGTTGAACAGCCGCTCGATATGCCCGCTGCGGATCATTTCGGAGGTCGGCAGACAGTGAAGGACGGGCGTATCGATAAGGGCTATTCTGTCACTCAGCGAGAGGGCTATATCCAGTTCGTGAGTGGAGAACAGAATGCATTTGCCCTCAGCATGCGCTAACCGTGCGAGCAGGGAACACAATTCGTAACGGTTGGGCATGTCAAGAAACGAGGTCGGCTCGTCCAACAGGATGACGGGCGTTTCCTGAGCCAGAGCACGGGCTATCATAATGCGCTGGCATTCACCGTCCGACATCTTATCCATCGTGCGGCCGGCATACGCCTCCATTCCGACCGAAGAGAGCGACCGCATGACGATTTCCCTATCTTGAGGCTGCATGCGGCCGATCCAGTTGGTGTAAGGGGCGCGGCCGATAGCCACGACATCCTCGCACCGCAGGTTGGCGATGCGTGTGCGCTCGGTCGTGACAAATGCCAGTTGCCTTGCCTTCTCCGGAGTTCTCATGTTTGCGATACAATGTCCGTCGAGCAGGATTTTACCGCAATAATTATGATTCAGTCCGGCTATGGCACGGAGAAGTGTAGATTTCCCCGTGCCGTTCCTGCCAATAAGGGCAGTCAGCTGTCCTCTTTTGAAAGAGGCATCGACCTTATCGAGAAGCCTCTTCTCTGCGTAGCCTATGGAAAAATCGCACAGTTCTATCATACCGTCATCGATTTATTGCGTAAAACCACCCATACGACTATCGGGATTCCCAGCAGTGCGGTAATGGCATTTACGGGCAAAGTGAACATTTTGGAAACGATATCGCAAAGAAGCAATACCGCCGCCCCCGAGAGAAGGGTTCCCGGCAGGAGCACGCGGTGGTCGGCCTCGCGGAAGAGCATCCGCGCGACGTGAGGCATGGCAAGACCGATGAAGCCGATCGGGCCGCAGAAAGCCGTTACCGTGCCGGCCAGCAGCGTCGTCGAGAGAAACAGCAGACCGCGCGAACGGCGGATATTCAGTCCCATCGTTACGGCATATTCCTCGCCGAAGAGCAGGAGGTTGAGCGGTTTGATCGTCCATACGGCCAGCAGCAACCCGACGATGACCGACGGAAGGAGGATGGCGAGCTGCGGCACCGTCACGTCGCCGAGCGACCCCATCGTCCAGATGACGAACGCCTTTAACGCCTCCTCTTTGCTCAGATATTGCAATATCTGCACGACAGCGCTCACGCCTGACGAGAACATCATACCCAAAATCAATATCACCATAATGTCCTTTATGCGGTGTCCGACGGCAGCGATTACGAGCAGCACGACGGCCGCACCCAGCCAAGCCGCTCCGGCGATGCCTATCGACGAGCCGACGCCTGCCAGCACCACGAGCGCCACGCCGAGGCTTGCACCCGAGCTGATGCCCAGCACGTAGGGGCCGGCCAGCGGATTGCGGAACAATGTCTGCATCTGCAAGCCGCTGACCGATAGCGCCGCCCCGGCCAGCAGAGCCACAACCGCCTTTATCAGCCGTATGTTCAGTACGATTTTCGCCGTAGTCCGCGGGCAGTCGCCGCCCGTCAGGGCCGCCCATACGTCGCCGACGGGAATGCGAACCGCGCCCACAGCCAAATCCAACAGGAAGAGGCCGACCGTAAGCACGGACAACGCGGTGAACAGGATGACGGGGCGTGAACGCATCTATTTCAGTTGTTTGTAGTATACGAAATCTTCTTCGACCAACTCGGGGTGGAATATCTTCACGAGGTCGCGCAGAAGAAGGTCGGGATTCACGACGGCCGATTCGTAGTAGTCGTTGCCTCCGGCGGCATTGGTGCGGGCGTTGTTGTTATAGACATAGCCGTTTCGGACGCAGCGGGTATCGGCGAACTTCGGGCAGGCGGCTTTCAGTTCGTCGAGTGTGTTCGCCATGCCGACGTTCAGCCACATATCGGCCTCCGAAGCGAGCAGGTATGCCTCCTCCAAGTCGATAGGCGTCGAAGAGTTGCCCGTGTTCTTCTTGTAGATGTAGTCGCCTCCGGCGTCGGTAATCAGCCGCACGGCATAGTTTTCCGTCGAGGGCATGAACCACGAATCGCCGTAGGGCGTATTGAGCATGACCGACGGGGCATCGAGAACGGCACCGGACACTTTCTGTTTCAGCGCATTGTATCGGATCGGAATATCCGCGAATACCTTTTCGCCCTTCGCGCGTTTCCCGACGACCTCCGAAAGCGCCACCAGCCATTCGGCTTTGCCCAGCGGAGATTCTTCGAGATAATCGCCGACATACATGAACGGGATGCCGAGCTCCTTGAGTTTGCTCTCCATCGCACTGGCCCCGTTCACGCCGAAAAGCAGCACAAGGTCAGGGTCGAGCGACAACAGAAGTTCATAATTGATATTTCCCTCGTAACCCACGTCGCCGATGCTGTCGCGGCGTGCCTGAATGTCGGGATTGGAGATATAGTCGAGTCCCGAAACGCCGACCACACGTGCCGTCTCGCCGATGGCGTCGAGCATGGCGATATGGGTCGAGGACATCGCCACGATGCGCTGCGCATCCCCTTCGAGGACCTGCCCGTCGAAACCCTCGGGAACGGGTTCCCCGTTACGGGAGATGAACAACCGGGTGGTGACGCTATCCGCGCCCTGCCACGGATTCATGACGGAAACCAGCACGCTCTGTCTGCCGTCTGCTCTTTCAATCTTGAATCCCGAGGCATATTCGGGAGCGTAAAGCTGTTTGTTGAAATCGGCAAGTTGGGAACTCTTGCCACGACAGCCTGCAAATGCCAGCGCAAGCAGCACCATCAGGCTCAAATTCTTTAATACTTTCATATCATTACCTTATTTACGTTTACATTATTTTCTGCTTTTCCCGAATTTCGGGGTGATGCCGATGAAGAACTCGAAGTTGATGCCGGGCATAGGACGCGACAGCACCGAGAGATAGTCCTCGTTGAACAGGTTATTGACGGCAAGTTTCAACTGTACATCCAGCGGTTTGAACGACAGCATTTTCTCCAGTGAGATATTGCTCATGAAATACCGGGGCAGGTGGCCTGTCAGCGTGTAATCGTTGCTCGACATGGTGAAACGTTCCGAGTAGTAAGCCCACTTGTAGAGGAACGCCCACGTCCGCCATGACAGCCGTCCTGTCAGCGAGGCGGAGTGCTCCGGCACGTAAGGCAGTTGTTTTCCCACCGACTGGTCGGCGGGCGACATCTTTTCGCCCTCGTTGATGGAGGGGGTCCACGAATAGGAACCGTTCAGGTCTATCAGCCAGTCCTTTGCCGGCTGCACGGCAAGGTTGGCCTTCACTTCGACACCGTAGGCATGGACTTTCTTCACGTTGCGCGGCGAGAAGAACCCCTTGGTCGTCGGCAGCCAGATGATCCAGTCGTCGATGTAGGAGTCGAACCAGCTTGCGCTGCCGCCCAGTTTATATACCCCCTTTTTGCCGACATCGAAACTCACTCCGGCGTCATAGCTGAAGCCGTGTTCGTTTTTAAGGTCGGGGTTGCCGCCCGGCAGAAAGTAGAGGTCGTTCAAAGTCGGAAAACGATAGTTGCGCGATACGGAGGCTTTCACCATCACGTTCCCTTTGCGCGAAATCAGTCCGTCGATGAAGAATGCCGGGATGAGCGGAGCCCATTTGTCGCCCGACATCTCCTCGCGCAAGACCAGCGACAAGCCCAACGGCTCGACAGGCTGCCATTTGGCCGATACAGAACCGGAGAGCTCGACACGCCCCTTGTCATATCCGACGACGGCTTTGTTGCCATCCTGAAGGATGATGTTCTTGTCTTCGCTGCGCACGAGATGCTGGTACACGGATACGTTCGAGGTGAAGAACCATTTCCTGCCGGGCGAGTATTCCGCTTCCGCCTGTCCGTAGAACGTGTTTATCTTGCTCCGCGAACGGGTCATGGAGGCCCAGTTGTCCGGCGCCACCTCACGACGGTAGTCGTAGGCCATCCACGTATGGATATAACCGCCTTTCACGCCGACTTTCCATTTCTCTTTGATATGGTCCCATGACAGGACACCACGAAACGTCTGCTCCCGCTGGCGGTTCTCGAAGGCGGTCTCATCGCCGTAATCGGTCGTGAGCATCGGCAGTTCCCGGTTGGAGTTGATATACCATGCGTTCAACCCGAAACGGTCGCCTTTCAGGGTGTTGTAATATACCTCCTGCAACAGGTGCAGGTCCTTGAACGAACCCGATCGGTTGCGTTCCTTGGGATGATACTGTCCGATGATGTTCTTCTCCTCGTCGTAGATATTTATCTTCTTGTCGTGGTTGGTGTACTTGTAATCGTTGGGCGACGACGAATAGACCGCGCGGGTCGAGACCTGCCATCGGTCGCTGCCGTAGGTGAAGCGGGCGAACTCGTCGAACGTGCGGAACGACCCGATGCCCTGCACGTATTGGGCATGGAAGCCCTCGCCGACCTGCGGCGTAGTACCGAGTTTGACAAGTCCGCCGAGTCCGCCGCCCGTTTCATTCACCGACGACGTGCCATGAAGCAGCGAGGCCTGATCTATGAAGTAGGACGGTATGGTGGAAAAGTCGGTCATACCCAGCATGGGATTGTTGATGCGCATGCCGTTCCACGTCACCTGCGTGTGGCTGGGCGACGTGCCGCGGAAAGCAACGGTGGAGAGCGTGGCGCGTCCGTAACTCTTGACGAACACGGACGAATTGAACGTCAGAATGTCGGCCATCGATAAGGCAATGTTCTCTTTCAGTGCGAGCGAGTCGAACTTCGTCTTCTGCACGCCGATTTCTTTCATCGGGCGTTTGCCCCACACCGTGACCTCGTCTATCTGGTGGATGCGTCGTGTGATTCCCTGCGCGGACAATACGGACGGACAGACGAGCAGTAGCGAGAAAAGTATGTATTTCGTATAAATCATTTGATTCCGTTTTTAGGGTGGGTATTCGCGGAAAAATGTACCGTGGAGGATGCCGGCACGGACGTTTGATGCGGGTCGAACCCATTCTCTTCAAGCAGTTGTCCGTATTCTTCCTCGAACGAGATCTCCTGATGGATTGTATGCTGCTCCTCGATGTGCCGTCTGAGCCGGTGAAGGTCGCTGAACGACACGCTGAACGAGTCGAATCCGGCAGCCCAACCGGAGAAGTCGGCATATTCCGGGGTTTTCTGGTATACCGTTCCCGTGGCGCCTTTCACCTTGTTCACGATCTTGCTGAAATCCCCGGAATTCGGAATCTCGACAAGTACATGCACGTGGTTGAGAAAGGCATTGGCGGCATGTACGCGGCAACCTTTCCCTGTAAAAATCCGTGTCATCCGCTCGAGCATCAATCCTTTTCCCGTTGTCGGAATCGTCATCTTGCGTCCTTTGGTAACGAAGATGAGATGGTATAGGTGTCGTATCCTGCCCATCACTTCCAACAAAATGCGCCGGGGATTATCCCGACATAGAATTCATCGATCAGTTCACCTTCGGACGAGTAGCGGTAGACAATGCCCTGCTGCTGGTAGTCGATGGCATCGGCCACGTAGACATCGCCACGCACGGGGTCGACGGTCAGGCCGTAATAAATCGTACCGCTGTATTCGAGGAACGGGCGCACGGGAACACGTTCCGCATCCACGTCCATCGACCATATGTCCTTGTTGATCCAGTAGAGCTTGTCGCCCGTACCGTTGAGCTGCACCTCCGAAGGCCAGTCGCCCATCTTGAACTTGAACTGCTTCTCTACGGTGAACGTCTCGGCATCGATGCGGTAGAGAGACGGGGCTTCGTAGCCGTAGGGCGAACCCTCGTACCCACCGTCGGTGATCGTCCACATCTTGTGGTTCTTGTCCATTACCAGCGAGGTGGGCTGGATGCCGACTTTCAGTTCTTCTACCACCTGATCCGTTTCGGTATCGATCTTGATGATGCGGTTTTGGTACGACCAGCAGTTGCAATAGACATATTTGCCATACTGCACCATCTGCTCCGTGGAGCCGCTTTCCATCGTCATGTCCGGCACCTGGATGTAACCGGTGATTTCATATTTCTTGGGGTTGATGATGAAGATGCGGTTGTCCCACAATTGGGTGACATAGGCTTTCTCGTCGCTGAGGAAATGGATATAGCGCGGCGAAGTCAGGTTCGTGATACGGCCCACCTCTTTGAACGTATTGAGGTCGATGGCGAAAATCACGTGGGAATTGTTCACCACGACCCAGCCCTTATTGTCGTGGATGCACATCGATTGCGCCACGTCGCCCAGCTTCATGCCGTTGGCACGGAAGAACACTTCATTCTGCACCTGTTGGGTTTCGGGGTCGTAGTACGACAACGTGGCATTGCCGTACTGGAAGTTGCCCTCGTTGGTGATGAACAACCCGGCTCCGGTAGCGTTGAAATCTTCCACCGCATCTCCGTAGTCCCACTCCATGCAGCCCGCCAGCAACAGCGGCAACCCGCATAGAAGAATGATATGTCGTATCAGATGTTTCATTGGCTTGTTATAAACGGGAAAGAGTACCGGTCTTTCGGCCAGTACCCTGTTCCCTTGTAAAATAATGGGTGTTACTGCTGGGTATAGCGACCGGCTTGCATATCCTCGTAGGTGGGGTTATAACCGCAATTGGTTACAAGCCAGTCTTCTTTCTTGATTTGCTCTTCTTCTACAAAAGATTTGAAGAACGTATAATCAACAAACCGTGTCAACCGGATAAATCGAACTCCTGAGAGTTTTGTTAAAGTTGGCATATTGAAAGTCGTAAGCGATGCTGCATTTGCAGCACAAAGTGTTCCATCAATGGCCTGCAATTTGGGGCATGAAATAGTTTTTACGGCACGAACAGTCATACCAACACCCCCGACATGTTCCAATGACGGAAATGTAAAATCTTTATTTGATGCCATAAAATCTAAAGAACCATATAAAATATTATTAATCACCCCTTCTTTGATATATTGAGGATTGCTTGAACAACCGACTGACTTTAAATTCGTAAAATCATAATCATAGTTAGAAACAGCGTTCAGATTACCGATAATACATAACTGACCTCCGACAATTTCCAATTTCGGGAACGAGATATTGTTTGCCATTGTAGTTTCGATGCTTAAATATCCATCTACACTTACCAAGTTAGGGGCTGAAACGCCTTTTTTTGAACCTCTTATAATTTCCATATTCCCGTAAACTCGTTCAAATTGGAATACAGGATCTGTTGTCATATTGCTAGAATACTTAAAATTCTTAATACTCTTAAAATTCAATTCTGGATCTATTCCAACACTTGAACCGGTAATACCGCTCGGAGCTAGAAACATGCTAACTTGCGACATATCCTCTTTTGTGATAATTTTTGAGAATATAGTCCCGTCTGTAATAGAAATTAAAGGTTCGTTATCCTCAAAAGGTACAAAATTTACTTTGCTCAAATCTAAAATTCGATCAGAACACTCCAATAAACGCAGCAAGGTCAGTCCTCCGAGTTGTTCTAATTTACTCCAATCCGGTAATTTTTTCAAGACTTGGAATTTAGATATTGTCAATGTGCCTTTAACAATCGACAAGTTAGACAGTCCATCTATTTCTTGTAATTTATTATTTCCCGTAGATGTAAAAGCATCGGACGCAATATAACTGGAAACGAGATTAAGGTCGCCGTTTACTACCGATAATTCCGGCAATGAAAGGGTCTCCAACGGAATCGGTATAGAAGCAAAATCCACACTTCCAACTTCTTGTAATTTCGGAAATTCCAAAGAAATCATTTTGCCTAAATTATTAACCCCTAAGCGACCGTTTACTTTTGTCAATTCAGGAATTCTCAAAGATGTGATTTCTCCTCCTGGTTCTCCGTCACTTGTCAGACACTGGAGATCAAAATCCTTTACGACAGTGGTTAATTTAGGGAATTCAAAACTTTGTAGAGATGAAGTCCTGAATATTATATTTCCATCAATCGTTTCAAGGTTGTCGAATTGCACATATGCTACTTGATTGTTGCAGACAACGATGTCGCCAGTAATATGCTGCAAAGATCTCATACTGACCATCTGCAATTTACTGTTGGTCGCAAAGGCAGTTTCAGTTCCTATTTGCAAACCTCCAATTGAAGTGATATTATCAAGTCCCGTAAGATCTTGTCCAACATAACTTTTCCGAATGATGATGTTTCCTTCGACTTCCTTCAATATTTTTAATGCGGCGATATCCGACAATTCTTCTGCATCCTCAGCATCCGACCCGATAATCAAATCACCTTTGATAACCGTTACGTCCGTATCAATGAAAGCCGTAACATCCGCTGTTGTCTTCAATTCCACATCCCCTTCATAGCGAATCTCGTCTTTAATGACTTTATATGTATAATCATTCGCTTCTCCATTGTAAGAGGTTACACGAAACGTTCGTTCCGTATCCCAGTCAGTAATGCTTGCCGGATCGGGAATAATTGTTGCCGAGGATGTGTATTTGAATTCGACTTGAGCATTATTTAACGAAACAGTATATGGAACTGTTATGGTAATTATATTGTCAATTATTTCCGCTGTATAGGATTGACTTGCCACAGTCATCACGACTGATGTGATAAAATTGTCATCGGCATCAGCAGGACTTTCTGGAGTCTGATTATCTTCTGAACATGATAAAAAAAGAAATGGGGCAATGAATAGTAAAAGCCAAAACTGTCTCATATTATTGATTATTAGTTATTGATAAGTCTTCAAATGAAAATACTTCTGTGGATATCTCTCCAAGCCAACCACTTTTCGATAATACTCCACACTGAACTTTGATAAAGTCTATATATTGCAATTTTACTGGAGTCCCGTCATGATATATTGCATTGGCTATTTTGAATCCGTTGCGCTGACCGCTACCATCAATGACATTTCCTCCTACCAGATTATCTGAACCCATATTATCCACATACCCCCACTCATAAGCGTTATTCGCCCAATATCCTGTAACGGGATCTTGATTGTTGCGAGGAGTCAGACGCGTCCCATATAATGTATAGCTATCTTCTTTAATCCAATTGGGATAATAATATTCTTGGCCATGGTATGCATTCATATCGACAGAACCTGAATTACCTTCACTATCTACCCACGGAGTATGTGCTCTGGGTGCAGGTCTATAGTAAGTTACTTCGTAGTCTTGTATTGTACCATCGATGCCGGTTTCAGATCCTTTTAATTCATACCATTCATCGTCTGGCTGGCCATTGCCATTTATATCTTGCATTACCCAAACAATGCCCGGCTCATTTGAGCCACCGCTCGAACTGTTAAAAGCATTTCCTTGTATTGCAAAATCGTATTCTCGGCCACTCGGAGCAATACTATGGTCAAAACCGATGATGATATAACCACCGAAAGATCCCAGTGAAACATGCGCTTTTTTGTTCAATCGTTTCGTTGCATACTCTATGGCTTGTTGGGGCGTCGTTTCATTTCCTATAAATCCGGTATTTTGGGATAACTCATTAATAAACTGTCCGGGAGCAGGAATGAATTCATAAACCTTATCCCAAATACCTGAACTTGTCGCTGTCGCTTGCCGATAGCGTTCTTGTTCCGTTTTTTCTTCACAAATAACCTTAACTGTCGTTGTAATTGAAGTATTACTACGTGTTATGTTACGTGAAAGTGGCTGTGTGTTGGGCATTTTTTCTGTAACAGTAACAGCAACGAAATATTCTCCAGGAGTCGTCGGCGTGAATTTAAAAACCCTGTCGGTAGCGGCTTCCATAATTTTTCCATTGACCTGCCATTGATACTGTGGATAATCGAAATATTCCAGCAAAGGCCGCAAATATACAGGACGCCCTGCAAAAGTATAACGATCCGTAGAAGTTTGTGTATAGGATGGTGTCGGAAACCGTACGGAATAAGGCATTGTTTCCACAACTTCTACGTCGAAATCACGGATTGTTTCTCCGTCTATATTGGATGCCCGGATTGTTATCGAATATGTACCGAGTTCTTTTTCGTGAAACGTATATGCTTTTTCTGTTCCGACGATTTCTCCATCGCGTACCCATTCAATTCTAAAATTTTCAAGATCGTCATGTTGAATATCTGGAGATAAAATATAATCCGTGTTTTGAGGCACTTTTAATCCTTTAGAGGGGATTATGATTGAAATTGTAGGTGGAGTTAACTCCAATACTTCTACTTTTAACTCTTCTTCCGCATAACCCTCTGGTGTATCAACTCGCAATTTGATATATAGATGTTGTTCCTGATTCCATGTATACTTCAATATTGATTCAGATGAAAGAAGTTTTCCATCTACTGTCCATGCATAAAGTGCATTATTCGCATATTTATATGTCGGGGCAATTGTCAGTTCACGCCCAACTTTGATAGTGTAAATGCCAGTCTCACTATCGAGTTCAATTATAGGAGCTTGTTTTATTTCTTCAGTAATTACATCGTTCTTATTACAGCTTGTAATAAAAAACAAAAGTACAAGAATACTAAATATGAAAGCCTTCATAATAAAAAAGGCATAGAACTGAAATCAGTTCTATGCCAAACTATATTAAATTGTTATTCTATTGTAACGTCGTCTATACAAAGATACGCCGGAGTATTGAGTCCATATATAGGATCGACATCAGATCCTTCAAAATTGAATTTTACACTTTGCACATCCGCTACATTAATATCCCAATATGTCCATGTAGTTACGGGGGACACTGTTGGTTTATCATATCGGTAGTCGGCCAACAATTTCGATACAGTGGTGATCAAATTTCCATCTACGTCATAACATTCGATGTTGACTTGGAAATATCCTATATTGTTGCCGTCAGAATCTTTCAGATTACTCAACGGTGTTGCAACACCCGATGTTCCGAACTGATTACCATTTATAATCACACCATAGGTATATGCTGTGTTACAATACCATAAACCCTTGAATTTGCGAGGGGAGTCAAAATAGAATTCAGGTTTGGCCATCCACTCCGTATTTCCGAAATCAGAGTAGCCGTATACAACAGCAAAATTGGAACCGCTGTGACCTGCCCCTGTATTGGCCCCATCTGTGGATGCTGTATTATAGACACTACATTGATTCTCCCAAGTATACCACCAATTAGTTCCAGAAGTCTTGCCGGCAGCAGAATCAGAACGATAATTGTATTTCGACAACGCAATGGCACCACTGGAAAATTCAGTATACGCTCCATAAGAATTGGTTACAGTATTCATGTCGGAGACAAACACAAAATCGGGATCGTATATTTCCCTGATTTGGTTCTCTGCAGTATATCCATAAAGCGTGTAGTAGTTCTCTGCTTTAGGCGAAACCGCCATGAATGTTTCATCGAAGTCATCGAATGTAATGGTTGTAGTGCCATCATCATTAAAGTTGGCTCGGGTTTCGGGAGTTACTGAATCAGTTTGAGGATTCATCAAAAAGTCATCGTCTGAATTACAGCCGGTGAACAGGGCGGTTGCCGTCAACAGGAAAGCTCCCGCCAGAAAGCGTAAATTTCTTTTCATAGCTTACTTGTTTTTTAATAAAACATATTTTTAACAAACACAAAAAATCCCGTTCGCGCAGGTTTACACGAACGGGATTATGTTTGTCTTCAAATATGAGAATGACTCCTACGGCATTCCGTATCTGATCGCAACCCGATTTTCTCCCGCGGGTGTAAATCCTTTTCCGGTCATGGCAGGTCTTCTGACTCGTCCCAGTCGTCGCGCCTTCCCAGCATTACACCAGTGGCAGGTTGCGGCAACCTTGAGGGGACTTACAGCAGCGGGTACTGTCCCGGATTCTCACCGGATTCCCTTTTCATCCGTGGCGGCGAACCGCCCGGAACCATTTCCAATTACAAAAATACAAATATTTTTTATAATAATATCATTTACACGAAAAAAAATCCGCAACCTGCCGGAATCATTCCGCACTATACTTTCAGAAAAAGGTTTCATGGCAAAGATTCTCATCGCCCGGGGACAGGCGACCATCTATGTCCAGAAGGACGGGTATACCATAACCCAGTCTTTGGGTGAATACGTGTTCCCCGCGGATGACACGGGGAAGATTCTCTCGTCCGTCACTCTCACCTCGACCGTACGGGTGATGTGCGGGGACGAGGAACTCACGGCCTTTACCATCGGTGCGGTGGGTAAGCCGGCGGGATTCTCATCCGTTACCGTCAATAACGGCACGAAGACCTTAACCTACGTTATCACCGCCGGTACGACGACCCTCGCCGACCACGGAACAATAGATATTCCCGTGACAATTTCCGGTATTGTCTATCATCTGTCGTTCGTCTGGTCGAAAGCCAAGGCGGGTATCCCGGGCAAGGACGGGGTCGATGCCGACATGCTCGACTGGGTCAAGGAGTGGAATACGGGTAAGACGCTCATCAACGGCAACACGGTCATCACCCCCAAACTCTTTGCGGGCACGAAAAACAGCGACGGCACCGTCTCCGGGATAGCCATAGGCTCGTTTACACTCAATACGAAGACCTCCTCGGGAACGATCGCCGCAGAGGCGGTAAACGGCATCTATGGATTTAGGGATGGCTACAAAACCTTCTATGTAGATAACGGCGGTAACGCCCAGTTGGGTTATGGCGACCAGTATGTCAGGTATAACGCCACGACAGGCAAGGTCGAGTTCGGCAGCGGAGTGAGTCTGAACTGGGTCGGTGCGACCTACATCGACAAGGACGGCGTCTTTACCGGAACACTCTCGGCCGATACGATTAAGACGATTTCCATCAGTGCTTCCCAGATCACATCGGGGATTATCGCTGCGGCACGCATCGACACGGCGGCGTTGAAAGCCTCCTTGATTACCGCCGGAAACATCGAAGCTCTGACCTTGAACGTTACAAAAGGGAAAATCGGCGGCTGGACGGTGGATGCCGACTCCCTTTACCGGGGTACGAAGAACAACACTGTGGGGAGCTGCACCTCTGCCGCAGGTAGCATTACGCTCGGCTCGAACGGTATCCGGGGCTATAAATGGCGGCTGGATGCCTCGGGAGCCGGAGCGGTCGCGGGCGGCAACATCGCGTGGGACGCTTCGGGCAACGTCACGTTCGCCTCGACGGTCAGTGCCTTGTGGACGGCACCTATCGGCTCCCTCACCACGGCTTTGGGCGGCAGCGGCTATCCCAAGCTGACGAAGATCACGGCCGACGGAATCTATACCGGCAGTATCACCGCCTCGCAGATTACCGCAGGAACCATCTCCGCCGACCGCATAGCGGCAGGCAGTATAGCGGCCTCGAAGCTCGATGCCGCCAGCATCAGGTCCTCCATCATCAACACGGACTATATCAACGGCCTGAGCTGTACCTTCACCAAAGGAAAAATCGGCGGCTGGATGATCGGGGCTTCGGCCCTCACTGCCACGCATATCTCGATAGACAGCGGCAACAGACGCATCGCGGTGTACGGGGCCAATTCGGGTGTCGCTAGCGGGCAGCGGGTGCAGCTCTACTACAACAGCGACACGGACTTCGGGCTCTATACCACGGACAGTGCAGGGTACTGCGTGGCACAGCTGGGTTCGAGCAACAGCATAGCCGGCTGGACGATCGACACGACTTCCATTCGCAAGGGCAACGTGTCGCTGGGCAGCGACGGCTCGATCATCAACTCCACGAAATGGAAACTGAACAACGACGGTTCGGGGCAGATCGCCTCGGGCAACATTGCATGGGACACTGCCGGGAACGTTACGTTCGGGGCTTCCGTATCGCTGCAATGGAAGAACGACATCGAAGCGGCCAAGGTTACGAACTTCGGCTATCGATATTACAAGAAACTCATCATCAACGGCGACGAAGCGACCTATTATCCAGTCGTTTTCAAAGGTGGCGACCAGAACATCAAACGTACCATTCTCGTCCGTCGGGGATATGCCGAGCAGGCTCCGGTCTCGTGGAACACATCCACGCACAAAGGAGGTCTGATCGTACTTATCAAAACCAACTTCGGCGGTTGGGGTGGCATTGCCTATTCATGGGATATCTATGACCTTTCCGAGACCTACTGCCGGATGTTCGCCGGGGCGCAGCTGTGCGGCAACTACTGCATGTTCGCCGTCTTCCTGCGTGGCGGCGGCGATACGGGTGCCGTGTACCACCTCTACTCCGACCAGCCGATAGAGAGCAGCAGTTATAGTCCTTCGCCGATTCCGGCAGCTCCGCAAATCGCTTACGGCAACGACCTTATCTTCCAGAGCGGTTCCACACAAGCCTATGCCCCCGCGCCGCGCACCCTCACGGCTGCCGTCGAGGAGGAGATCCGCCGCCATCGGTTCATTGCTCTGGCGCAAAGCACGGACAGCACGCTTGCGGCGCACCCGCTGACCTATATCGGCTCGACAGGGATTTACACGGGCACCCTTACCGCGGCGCAGGTCAACGCCGTGGCGATCGATGCCGGCAGTATCAAGACGGGAACACTTTCGGCAGACCGTATCGCCGCGGGCAGCATCAGCGCCTCGAAACTCGATGCCGTGGGTATCAAGTCGTCCATTATCAATACCGATTACATCAACGGTCTCAGCTGCACGTTCACGAAGGGCAAGATCGGCGGTTTCTCCATCGGCAGTGACAACATGACCATAGGGAACGTCGGAGCTGTGGGTGCCATCCCGTTGCAAATCCGTTCCGCCTCCACGGGCAGCGGTTACTGGTACACGGGAGCCTACAAGCCGCTGGGTATATGCCTTACGTGGTATCAGAGCAGCAATGCAGGGCATATCGTCCTCGGGCAGGTGGCGGCATCCGGCAACAGTGTCAAGACCGGATTCATAGGTCTTCAGATGATGTCATGGGACAATCTGGAATACTTCTGCCTCTCGGTGAACTATACCAAAAGCGGCAGCAAGGAGGTATACAACCGTATCGCGGGGTGGGCCTTCGACCACAACCATATCTGGAAAAACAACATCTCGCTGGGCAGCGACGGATCTATCGCCAACTCCACGAAATGGAGTCTGAACAACGACGGGTCTGGGCACATAGCCTCGGGTAATATCTCATGGAATGCCGCCGGCACGGTTACCTTTGCCGCATCCGTATCCGCCCAGTGGACTACGGGCATCACGACGGCGCAGGAACTCGCTTCGGCCATGGCGTTCGGGAAGATGCTCTACCGCGACCCGACTTTCTGGAACGGAAACAACGGTGTCGTGGTTTACAACAACTCCCAGAACGGTATGGTGACCGTTACCCGGCAGCAGGATGCCACGGCACCCAATGACAGCAAGTATGTCCTGAAAATCCAGACCAGCGGCAGTGCCAGCCCTCGCAACGGAGGCTTCTATTTCGGGGCGAAATGCGGTTACCGCAAGGTGCTCGTCGCCCGCATTATCGCCAAGATCCCCGCCGGCAGAAATCTCTGTTGGGCGACGAACAGCGTCGGCACGGGAGGTTCGCACCGGTGGCTTACGTCGAACGCCGGCACGGGCGACTGGAAAGAATACGTCTACAAGGTCGTGTGCGGCACCGCCGATTTTTCCAGCACCCATTTCTTCTACGTGGACGGCACGCAGGGGACTTCCGATACGCCTGTCATCTGGTATGTGGCCTATGCCACGGTCTTCGACCTTACCTCCACGGAGAAATACACGACCACCATCGATGCCAACGGCATTTACACGGGAACCGTACGCGCCAACCAGATTATCGTGGATTCCGCCCTGACTGTCGGAGGGAGCAGCTATAACGGCAGCATCTCCGTCAAGGATGCGAACAATAGCGTAAAGGTCACGCTGGACAGGAACGGTATCACGGCCGTGAGCGGCAAGATCGGCGGCTGGATTCTCGGAACAAGCGCCCTGACCGCTTCGGCTCCGGCCTCGGGGCACCGCATCGTTATGGGGGCTTCAGGATATATTTACCACGACAACCCTTCCACCGGAGTAAACTATTGGGCGCTGAACACGGACGGTTCCGCCACGTTCGGGTGCGGGAAAATCTCCTTTGCCAATGACGGATCGGGTTATCTGGCCAACCAGAATATCAAATGGGACGCCTCGGGAAATGTCACGATGACGGGCACCATCAACGCCAATGCCGGCACCATCGGGGGATTCGTCATCGGTCAGGGGCGCATCGGCTCGACGGCGACAGGAACCGGCTCAGGCGGCGGCCTTGCCATCTACGACGACCTGTTCCGCGTGGGGGACACCATTTCGTATGTCCTGTTCGGCAGCAACACCATACCGGCATCCGCCGGCGGATCATGTGCCACCGGACGTATTGTGAACAACAAGGTGAACAGCATCTTTAATAACAACTACGGGCTTTATATCGATGTCAAAAACGGTAACCGTAACTACGGAATATGGTCCAATGCCTCTGTTATAGCCCCTGCCTGCATCGGCAACAAGATCAAGAATGTCTATTTCACAGGCAGCGGTTACACGATCGATTTCTCGCAGTTCAACATCTTTTTCGTTTATGCCAACCAGAAGTACAGCGTGACCCTGCCGTCGGCATCGTCCGTGGCCACCATGTTCGGTTACTCGACTCTGCCGTCGGACTTCGCCTGCATATTTACCCTAATTTACAACTACAACTGGGGGAATAGCCTTGTATTCACCAATATCCGTAACCACAACGGGGATCTTGCCAGTTACACGTTAGCCAAGGGAGACTCCATTACGGTATTGTGCGCCAATTACCCCTCGTTCCATTACCAGATATTAAATCACTCTTATTAAAAACTTTTCTGCTGGGAATATCCCTACACTTAATAAAAACAGAAGCGAATTATGAACATCACCAACGTAACGGTAACCAAGGTTGCCGAAGAGAGCACGGAGAATGCCGACTACCAGTTGGAATATTCCATCGTCAATGACGCGCTGACCCGCGTCCACGCCTCCATCCGCAAGAAGGATACGGATGGCTCGGGGAACGCTCCGCAGATAGGTATCATCTACATGGAACAAGGCGTTATTTCATGCAACATTCCTATGGGAGAGCCGCTTGCACCCCTGTTTCATGATTTCGATACCATGATCGACGAAATAAAAAAGAGTAACGTACAAAATGCATAAATAATATGGAACTGTCAGTCAAAGACCGCCTTTACCTGCCGTCCTTTTTGCCGGCACGGGGCAACTTCAAGGACTTCAACCTCAAAAAAGAGATTCTGCGCAAGATCGCCATTCCGGACGAGGAGCGCAAAGCCATCGGTCTTCACGAGAATGCCGAGGACAAGCGCATCGAATGGGATGTGGAGAAGGAGAAACCGCTTGCCGTGGAGTTCTCGGGGGACGAGATGGAGTATCTCCGGAAAGCCTGCGAACGCATCTCGGACGAGGAGCTTCCGGACGATATGTGGGCTACCGTGTCGCGCATCTACGATTTCATTCAGGAGAAGTAAACCATCCTTTCTTTCTGCCGCTACTCTTTTGAAAAGAGTGCCCGGTCGTACTCTGATGTATGGTCGGGCTTTTTGTTGAAGTATCGTTCATGGCAAGACAGGACATAACAATGGACGCCGAATACGGTGAGGTGGAGACTTCCGGCAATATCGCCGGCAAGAGTTTCTACGACTTCCGCCTGCTCGATGCCGTCGCGGGTGCGGACAACGACACCTTCCGCTACGGAGAGATTACCGTCCCCGTCGGCTTCGTGTACACGTATAACGACGGCAAAGGGTTCCATGTCAGGATTCCCTATACGCCCGACATGCGCCGCCTGACGGTCCGTCTGGTTATGGAAAGCGGTTCGGGCGGCACGGAGTACCTGAGAAATCCTGCGACGGGCAAACATTGGTTTCCCGTCGTGGCGGAGACGGAAGCCGGCACGGCCGATATCGCCCTGGCCGCATTTTTCTCCCTCAATGAGAAGGGAGTCTACAACCTGCTGTCACGGGACGGTTACCTTGCCGTGTACAGCGGCTCAGAGACCGACTTCGAAATAGGAGCCGCCAAAGCCCAGAACGAGACGTTTCTGCTGAAAGCTTCAGCCGGAAATCTCTACCAACATTCTACGACAGGTGTCGGCCTCGTCGACTACCTGCATTCGAGTCTGGAAAACAACGGTCTTGCCGCCAAACTGCAGTCGGAATTCCTGTCGGACAAGGTCGTCATCAAGAATGCCTATATGGATTCTGCCACGGGAGAGCTGCTTTTAGAAACCGAGGAAAAGGAGGAGAACGATGGGTAAGTACAGGGTCGTAGCCGGACAGAATATCTACGATGTGGCCCTGTACCTGTACGGCAGCATCGAGGGAGTCGTGGATTTGCTCATCAACAACCCCGATCTCTCCTTCGCCACGACATTGACTGCCGGCCGGGAACTTGTCTACACGGACGATTTCGTTATCCGCGCCGATGTAGTCGCCTATAACGGGTTGCACGGCATCGTCCCCGCTAACGGTGAACGGCATGTCTATCCCAAAACGTTCACCTTGCCGCTTGCTGTCGTCCTCACGCTCGCTGCCGGGATCATCACCGTGCAGTGTGCCGTTTCCGGTGCGGGACAGCTGGAAATCGACTGGGGCGACAACAGCGACACCGAGACCGTCCTCCTCGCGGACACGCCGCAGCTGCTCACCCATACCTTCGACAACAAAGTCAGGGACAGGCGTCGTATCCGTTGGTTTACCGATGCCTGCTTCCGGAGTATCGACTGGAGCGGGCTCAAACCGCGGTCGTTGGTACTGGTGCAGACACTGCCGGTGGAGGAGCTGACGCTCACGCACGCCACACTCTCCTTGGAGAGCCTGCGGCTGCTTTCCGGAACCTACAGCCTGAACCTGTCGAATTGCGCGTTGGCCGATCTTGCACCGCTTGCCGAATGCCGGGAACTGATGACACTCGACCTCTCCGCCGCCCGACTGAAACCGACAGTCATAGATCATTACCTGACAACCCTTGTGGAACATTACGGCGACCGACGGAATTGCACGGTCATTTTACCTACAGCCCCGACGGGAACCTATCGGGAGCCGGACCGGGATACCGAAACGGGGCGCTACCGTATCGCCTCGGGCATGGAAGCCGTATGGGTCATCCTGCACGAGGAGGCCTGGAATGAGGGTGGCGCGTGGAAATTCATTATCGACGATATAACCTATACAGTGGAATGAGCCGGACGATTAAGGAGATATACAATGAAGCCGTGCAGGAACGCAACCGGCGGCTGGAACTGACGGAGTTCGCCAGCGACTCGAAGCTGTCTGTCATGAACGGTATCCTATGGACCGTAGCCGCTGTCATCTACAGTTTCGAGACGCTGCTTGATGTCTTCGCGGTGGATATCTCGGAAGCCATCAACAACCGGATCAACGGCACGCCGGACTACTACGCCAATGCGCTGCTGCAATACCAGCAGGGCGACGAGCTGACCGTCCGCGAGGACGGACTGGCTTTCGGGTATGCCCAGGTCGATGAGACCAAACGCATCATTACGCAGGTCTCCTATGTGGAGAGCACGGACGACAGCAACCTCGACAGCAAGCTGGTACTGAAAATCGCTACCGGCACGAAAGGACATCTGGAAGCTATTCCCGCCGAGGAGCTGGTGCCCATCAATGCCTATATCGGCAAGCTGAAATTCGCCGGCACACGCATCGAGGTCATCTCGACCAAAGGCGACGTGCTGGTGCCGCGTCTTACGGTCTTCTACGATGGTGCCGTTCCCGAGGCGGAGATGTACGACAGCATCGAGACCCGTATCCGGGACTACATTATGGGCATCGACTTCGACGCTGCGGTCTATGTCTCCCGCCTGACGGATGCCATACGCCGTGCCGAACACGTTACAGACGTCTATATCGACGAGACGGCAATCCCCGAGCAGGGCGTGTTTATTGCTTGCCACGATACGGACGGGCAAATCCAGCCCCTGCAACGTGTCGGCCGCATGACATACACCGCCTCGGGCTACCTGAAAGAGTCCTCGCGCAAGGACGAGGAGTCGGAACTGCCGACCTTCCGGGAAGCCATCACGCTCAAAGTCGAAAACCATGAGATATAAGCTGCCCATAGACCGTTCGGTGAACCGGCTCGTGCCGCACTACCTGTCGGGACGGCGGTTCATCCTCTTCGTGCAGAGCTGCCTCTATCCCTTGCAAAGCCTGAACGAACGGTTCCGTACGTTTGCACGGGAACGGCATATCGAGGCGCGCATGACCTCACAGGTCATCTATTTCGAGTGGTTCCTGAACTACCGGTTCGGTAAATACATCAAGGACGGCAAGGACCGCATCTTCATCAAGGACAGCACGAGTGTCGGTGTGGACCTGTACCACGAAGGGGCGGAATACCAGCGTCCTTTCACCGTATGGTACAACGGGGAACAGGTTACAACGGACAATGAGGCGGAACGCCCCCGTCCGTTCTACCTGCTGGCGGAAGAGAAGCTGATCAACAAGGTCAGCTTCATGGTCTGCGTCCCGCCCGTCACCATACCTCCGCGGGAACTGGTCTATATGCTTTCCTATGTGGTGAACACCTATAAGACAGCAGGCAAGACCTACCTGATCAAGATCGACGAAGACGAATACACCCCCAATAAGAATACAGGACAATGAAAGAATATATTGCGGAAACCGGCGGACGGTATACCTACTCGGACGATATCCTGAACTTGCAGGAACTGGCTCTCAGCATGAGTGCCGTTTTTGACGGCTGCTCGGACTTCATCATCTCCGGATGCGAGATCGAGGGTCCCCGCGTCTCCCCGGGTTATGTCTGGCTCGGCGGAAAGGTACGCCGTTTCGACGGCTGCGCCGATGCTGTCTATCCCTATTATATATACGAAATCAACCGGCATGAATCGGTGGTCTACGCCAATGAGGTCAACAAGCGCGGGCGTACCTGTTATCTCTGTGCCGGAGCCAAGGCTGTCCCGGATACGGTCGATCCGGTTACTGACAAACTGCCGGCGGCCATCGAGGTGACGGAGAGCTATGCACCCCGGTTCATCGACAAGTTCTTCGGCCGCTATGCTGTCCTGCTCGATACACCTTTTGCCCGGCAGACCGTCAAGAAGGATCTGGTGCTGGCCGGAACGTTCACCGGGCAGAAAGAAATCAGCTCCAAGACCGCCGTCTCCGTCAGCGGCGGGAACGGCTACATGCTCAAAGGCATCGTCAAGGCGGACGGCCATGCCGCCATCGGTGCCTACCTGCACGGTCTGCTTGTCAACGAGATTGTCATCCGGACGGACGGCACGTTCAGTTTCATGAAACAAGGCAAGGAACTGGCCAGGGTTACGGAAGACGGCATATCCTGCGGTACTTCGCTGAATGAAAACGCCCGGATCGGGGCTGTCCGCATCAAGGGATACGACATCTATAACACCTCGGATGTGACGGATGAGGGTTGTATCCGTATCAATTACCACGGCACGGAGGGCGGCGGAACAAAATACCGTGACTTTGCCGTGCATGACGGAAAAGCCTGCACCACACCTGTTTTGAAAGTCATCGGGCGTACCGCCACCCTGCAGGTCGGCGGACTGCTCTCCCTGCAAAGCACCGGACGGGGTATCGATATTCAGAATACCGCCTATACGAAAGACAATGCCAGGCTGACAAACCTGATTACCTGGCGCGACAGTGCCGCCGCGCTGCTCGCCACCGTCGGCTTCGACACCGCTGACAGTTTCCGTTTTGCGCTGAGGAACGCTCTGGGCGACATCGTGCTTGCCCCTTTGGGAGCGGTGGATGTGCTCGGTACGCTTAAAATCAACGGAAAATCCGTGTCCGACACCTATGTGACCGTCAGGGCCTTTACGGAGGCGATGGGAAAGAAAGTGGATGTGGTAGAAGGCAAACAGCTCTCTACCGAAGACTTCACGACCGAATACAGGAAGAAACTGGCGGCTATCACTACCGGAGAACTGACGGAGGGCGGCGAAGGTTATGTCACATCGGGAACCGTCGCGGCGGCTTTGAAAATGAAACTCTCCGCCGACGGGAACCTTTCCGATGTCATGGACAAGGCTGCCGCCCGGAAGAATATCGATGTCTATTCCAAAGCGGAAGCCGGGGAGGTATTTCTGGAAATCTCCGAAGGATTGAAGGAGCTGGTGCGCCTGACGGCGGACGAGATCAGCGGGCTGACGGCAGAGGAAGCCGCCGAACTGAAAGCAAAGCGGCAGGCGGCCGTCAGGGATACCCTCGATGCCGAAAAGAAAGGTACCGGGGAGCTGAAACTGGCCAAGACCTCGAACCTGTCCGACCTTCCGGACAAGGGCAAGGCACGCAAGAACCTCGAAGTCTATTCCACGGCCGAGATAGACCGGATGATGGACGGCAAGCTCGGGACTGACTCCGCTTACGAGGGCATTGTCTTCACACCCGAACTCAGGGACAAACTGCTGGAAATCAAGACCGGTTCGTTCGCCTACATAGATGAAGGCGGCATTTCGCACGCGCAGGTCGAGGGATACGTGATGACCTCGCAGGTTGTCAGGGAACTCAAGAAAAAGGCGGAGCGGCTGATGGGCGGCTACAACGCTTCCGAAAAGGATACCATCGCCACCAACCTGAACCTGTATACCAAGGCCGGGGCGGACGCCCGCTTCGCCGCGCTTGAAAACCTGTTCCAGGATTACATCGACTTTTTGACCGGGCAAGGAAAATCCCCCATGGAAGCCCGGCAGCTCCTGCGGAACAAGTTGGACGTGCTGTCCAAAGACGAAATCGTCAAGGACTACCTGCGCAAGGACGGCAAACTTTCCGACCTGTCCTTGCCGACAGCGGAGGCGAAACGGCAGGCCTGCCGCGCTATCGGAGCCGCCTATGCGGAAGAATACCAGCCCCTGCTGGCGGATACGGGATGGATGCACATGGAGAACAGCGGCTCGGGAACAGATACCCAGGGGCTGTTTATCCGCCAGATCGGGAATATCGTGTCCATACAGGGGTATATCAATACCGCACGCAGGGACGGCAGCAACTGGGGCGGCATCGTTGCCGTCATCCCGAACAAGATACAGCCCCCGAGATACAGCGTGCGCTGCAGCGCCGCTGACTGGAACGATGACCACAAGTACAACCGGGGCTCCTCGTTCACCATCTACGGCGGTTCGCGCAGGATACAGCTTTACGAGCGCGGTATGTACAATGTCAATGTAGAACTCAACTTCACCTATTTTGTATAGTCATGAAACATAAACTCAATGTAAACGGCGATATTGAAAGCCGCCGGAGGATTGCGGAGCGCAGGAACGTTCCCGTCCGTGAAACCGTACAGCAAACCATTCAACCGCAACATCATGAAACAGAAGAAAATCAGGCGGCAGCCGCAGAAGAAACCGTCTCCCCGGCAGCAGAAGCCCCGAAAGCGAGAAGACGGAAGACCGCAGGGGACGCTTAAGCGCTTTCCTTTCGACGAGACACGGATAGGCTTCATGCTCCGGTATGAGATGCCGGTAGTCTATCATCTGCTCCGCAGGTTATGCGCCACGCAGCAGCCCTTCGAGCCGGACTGGCAGGTCATACGGTCGGTGGCGGAGGCATCGAAAGACCCTTCCTGCGGCAAGGCGAAGTTCCGCCGCTACCTGGACGAGTACCGCCGGGACGGGGTCTATTGCCGGCGCGGGAAACGGCTCACGCCGGAGCGCAAAGCCTACTATGAAGGCATATGCCGCCGCAAGAGAGAAGAGTATATCCGCCGGAACCGCAGGAGGCTGCTTGCCGAAGCGCGGAACGCGCCGGGCGGCGACAGACTGCTCGGAGAGATTAAAAGCATTCTTAAAATGAAACGGTAATGCGCTGAAGGACAATGCCGGTGAGAAACATTCATGTACATGTATGGCTGTTCCGGGTAATTTGCCTAATTTTGTATTCCACGGTCGCTGCAAGACCTTTCCATATTGTCAAATGAGTATCCTCTTTCGGGATACGGTCAGCGAGACATCCTCTCCCAATTTTATCAGTTGAACGCGGACGGTGCAACCGAACCCGTCCGTCCTGTTACCAGTTTCTTTGCGATGCGGGTATACCGTGTCGCATTCTTCGGGCATTTTTAAATCCATAAAACAAAGCGTTTATGCAAGAAGAAGAAAAGAACAACGGCATGGAAGGCATGTCTGTCGAGGAAATGTTCCTCGGCGTTCAGGAATCTTATCAGGAGGCACAGTTGCGTGCCCAGGAGGAGAACAGGGCGTTCGCCCGTACGGAGTTCTTCCGCATGGACAAGTTCGGGACTTACCGTCTCCGTATCCTGCCCATCGCTCCCAATCCGGACGGCTCGCCGACACGTCCGGGCTATGAGTATCCCGTCCACCAGCTGCTTCTGGAGCTGGAGAAACCCGCTACGGGGAACAAGCCCCAAAAGATGTATGTCACTGTCACCCGCGCTACCGATGCCGGATATAGCGTTGATCCCATCGAGACTTACCGCCGCATGGCCGTCGAAGCCGCAAAAGAGGACGGGGACGACAAACTGGCGGAAAAGATTGCCGGGGGCTCGTTCGGAGGCGGTCTGAAATACAGTTACGGCCACTGTCTCTATGTATTCGACCTGGGTGAACGAGCCAAAGGCGTGCAGATGATGACCCTTTCCCATGCCCAGTTCAAGGATCTGGATGAGAGGAAGTTCAAGCTGTGGAGCAAGAAACTGGCCAAGAATCCGTCTTACCCGTGCCCGATTTCCTCGGTGTATGACGCCTATCCGGTGGAGATTGAAAAGCGCAAGAACGGAGCCAAGACCGAGTATGTCATTTCCATTGACAACGAATCGGAACCGGTACCGTTGACCAAGGAGGAGCTGACCGCCCTGATGGGTGCGCCGCGTATCCCGGAAATCATCTACCGCTACACCCGTTATCATCTGGGAGCCACCGTCGAGTTCCTCAAACAGTGCGACGGTATCTACGGCATGTCGCTCATGGAGACGGATGAAATGAAGACGGTCATCGACACGCTGGACGGTGAACTGCCCAAGGAGGATATATCCGCGTTCTCGTTCGACCGCCGTACGAAAGATAACAGAGAAAACGGGCGTGAAGGCGGAGGCATCTCGCTGGACGACCTTTTCGAACGTTATGACGAGCTTCAGCGGCAGGAACTCGGTGAGAAGACCGAGGAAGGCCAGGAGCTGCGTGCGATGATCCGCGGCTACATCGAGCAGGAAGGGCTCTCCGTGCGTGTCACACGCTCCACGAGCAACCGGGAACTACTCGACCTGATCGAAAGCGAGATGGAGGGTCCGAAGCCCAGTGACGAACCGGAGGATGTCCCCGGGGAGGAAGAAGAGCAGCCGGAGGAAACGGAAGAGCGTGCCGGGCGTCCCCGCCACCGCAGATAAGCCTTTCACAAGTTCTTGAATTCTAATCCGACGGGAGGCATCCGGGCCTCCCGTCCTAATCACAATCACTTAGTATGAAAGAGAACAAACCCTGCCTTTTGTTATTGAATGACATCCACATCTCGAAAGACAACATCCCTGCATTCCAGGCCAACTGGCAGGAGGCCATGGGAATTTGCAGGGAACGGGATATCCGGGAAGTGGTTGTCGGAGGAGACCTGTTCTTTTCCCGTGCCGCCCAGACACTCGATGTCCTGCTGGCCGTCAGGGATATGCTTGTATCCGCCGCGGACCATGACATTCATGTCACGCTGGCGGAAGGGAACCACGACAAGGTGAACCAGGAATCCCTGCGCGGATATTGTCATGTCTTCGACCGGCATCCGAATGTGACTGTCGTGGATGAGTACCTGACCCTGTGCCGCCCGGAATGGAAGTTCGCGCTCCATGTAATGAGCTATTTTCCGGAAGACGGCTCTTTTGCCGAAAGGCTCGGACGATTGGCTGCGGAAGCGCTTTCCGGAGAACCGGAGCACTTCCTCTACATCCATGAGGGTATCAACGGGGCATTGGCACAGCCTTCGGAAAAGGAACTGCCTGCCAGGATATTCTCTCCTTTCGACAAGGTCTTTGTCGGCCATTACCACAACCGTACCGTCATTCCGGGGACGGGAATCGAATATATCGGTTCCTCGCGCCAGCATAACTTCGGGGAGGACGAGGAGAAAGGATACACGGTGCTGTATACGGACGGCACGTACGAGTTTGTCAAGAACCGCGTGAACATGCGGTACCGTGTCATGGATATGCCGGCGGAACGTGCCGGGTTGCACCTGATGGACGAGCTGCGTGAAATGGAGGCCGATGGTCGCTACAAGGTCAAGGTGCGTGTCCATGCACCTGCCGCCGCGATGAAATCGGTGGACAAAGCCGCCTTGCTGGAAGCCGGAGCGGCGAAGGTAGAACTGGTTGCCGATGACGAGCAGCTGCCGGAGGCGGTATCCTCTTCGCTCTTCGAGAAATTCGACAGCCGCCGCATCCGGGAAACCTACGAGGACTTCTGCCGGGAGAAACAGATCGAGGATGTGTCGATGGGATTGGAGTATTTATCTAGAATAGAAAACAGATCATGTGGAAATTAAAGACGATAGAAGCCGAAAATCTCTGCGCCTTCCGTTCGCTGTCCTACATGCTGCGGCAAGGCGTGACGACATTGATTTTCGGCGATAACCGGGACAATGAGTCCCAGCAGTCGAACGGGGCCGGCAAGTCTGCCCTGTTGGAATGCATTGCCGTGGGTATCACGGGCAGCCCGCTTAGAAAGATACGCTCGGAGGAGATTATCAACGATGCAGCGGAAGAATGCCGTATCGCTTTGCGTTTCATCAACGATTCCGCCGCCGAGGAACTGCTCGTCAACCGCCGTATCCCGCGCAAGGGGGCTTCCTCTGTCAGCTGTACGCTTTACCGTGGCGGCAAGCAGGTGGTAACCGATGAAGCGGTACAGCCTTCGGTGGATGCCTATAACCGGTATATTCTTGACAAACTGGGTATCACACGCGACGAGCTGCTCAACAATTTCATCCTTTCCAAATACCGGTATGAGGATTTCCTCTCGTCATCGGACAAGGAGAAGAAAGAGGTCATCAACCGCTTTTCCAACGGTATCCTGGTGGATGAAGCCATCGCCAAAGTGGAGGAAGACATCGTGCCGCTCTCTGAAAAGAAACGGCAGGTGGAACTGGAACTGGCCGGGTTGGACGGGCGTATCGGGATGTTACAGGAGCAGATACGCAAGGAGGAGGAAGCCGGAGCCGAGCGGGGGCGTACCCGTGTGGAACGTATCATGGGACTGGAAACGGCCATAGCGGCCAAGAGGGAGCAGATCCGTACCGGGCACGAGAACGTGGACAGGCTTGAGGAACAGCTTGCCGGAGTGCAGCGGGCGGACGAGGCTTTGCAGGAACTGGAAGCCGGAGATACCGCATTGGAAGCATGTCTGGAAAAGATAGCGGAAATGATGTCCCTCTTTCCCGATGCCCGGCAGACGGACTGGGACAAGGTCATTGCCGAAAAGAAAGGACGGTTACAGACCGCCACAGAGCGGCTGAAGGATTGCGATGCCGTCTTGAAGCAGGCGGAACAGGAACTGAAAAACAGGACTGACGGCTGGGAACAGTTCAAGAAGGAGTATGCCGCATTCTGTGAGGCATACAGGGATCAGTCCGATACGACTGCGGAGAGACTGCGGGAAATCGACATCCGTCTGCGCGACCTGTCCGGCAGCATCGAGGAACTGCGTCATAAACGGCGTATCGTTTCTGCCGGTATTGACGGCCTCTCGAACAAACTGGCCGGCTCCATCACCTGTCCTTTCTGCGGGCATGAGTTTCTGGTGGCAGAACCACAGTTCGACATCGAGGCCGGCATGAAGGAACTGAAGCTCCGTCAACGGCAGCTCACGGAAATCAACGGCCGTATCGATGAGAAGCAGGAGGAGACGGATGCCGTGGAGTTGCAGCAGAACCGGCTGAACCATGAGCGCCGGATATTGGAAGGCAGACGCACCGGATGGGAGGAGCAGCTGGCCGGGCACGAACGGGCCATCAGGAATGCCACCCGCCACGTGGAAGAGGTGGAAAGCGGGCATAAACGCATCGCTTCCGAAATTACCGCCCTGCAAAGTGAAATCGAAGGTGTCCGCCGCAAGGTATTCGACGAGGTGTTCGGATTCATAGACGAGCGCAATGCCGCACTGAACCGCGGCATACGGGTAGGCAAGGAAGATATACAGGCTGCGGCCTGCGCCATCGACACTTTGCAGGCCACGATCCGGGAGCTGGATGAGGCGGCTTCACCCGACCTCATACAATCGCTCAAGGACACTCTCCGTGAAACGCGCGGGAAGTCCAACGAGGCGGCAGGGCGCAAGACGGCCGTCGATGCCCGGGTCCGTGCCCTGGAGATACAGCGGGAACGGTTCGTGCAGTTCAAGACCTATCTGGCCAACACGAAAATCGAGGCGCTCAGCCGTATCACCAACGAGTTCCTGCAAGACATCGGCAGCGACATCCGTATCCGCTTCGACGGGTATACCGTCCTCAAGAGTGGTAAGGTAAGGGAGAAAATCTCCATCTCACTGCTGCGCGACGGCATGGACTGCGGCTCGTTCGGCAAGTTTTCGGCAGGCGAAGCCGCCCGTGTGAATTTGGCGACCATCCTTGCCATGCAGAAACTCGTGAACAGCAACTGCGACGGGGACAAGGGACTGGATCTGCTCGTGCTGGACGAGATACTCGAGGCGGTCGATGAAGCGGGGCTGGCCTCCATGTTCGAGGCGCTGAACTCGCTCGGCGGTACCGTGCTGGTAGTCTCGCACGGGAATGTGGCTGAAGGCTATCCGCATAAACTGGTAATCGTGAAAGAGAATGGCGAATCGAGACTCGGAGAATAGCGTACTGACCCGGGAGCAGGTACTGGCGCTGGACATCGCCACGCATACCGGATACTTCTCCCTGCATGAGGCCGGGACATGGAACTTCACCGAAAGCAAACGGCGCAACGGCAACAAGATGCACGGCGCTTTCAGGACTACGCTGCTCTCGCTGCTCCGTCGTTACGGCATCCGCCGCGTCGTGGCCGAGGATGTGAGCGTGAACCGCCATTTCTACGACATGCGGCGGCTCTCGGAACTCAGGGGTATCCTGCTCGAAGTGTGCGATGAACTGGATATCCCGGAACCGGAGTTCGTCAACCCGGCTGTCCTCAAGAAATGGGCGACGGGAGACGGACACGCCACCAAGACGCAGATGGTCGCGGCCTGCAAGGACAGATACGGTATTGTCCCGGTGGATGACAATGCGGCGGATGCCTGCCACCTCTTCTACTATTACATCCGCAGGCACAGGCTGTGACAAGCCGACAACGGTTTGGATTTTTTCCGGGCGGCGGTAATGCTGCCGCCCGTTTTTTCAATTGACGCTCACGGTAGCTGACAGATTAGGACATGAGATTCATTATCAACCTTTTCAGTCAGTGGAAACGTGGAAAAGAAAGATGTGTTTATTGCGGTTCTCCAGCCTGAAGACGAATCCGCGAGACAGAGGGCGGAACTTCTCAGAAAATATGTGATGCCGCACAAGAATCTGATATACAGCATTTGTATCAAATATACCTATAACCAGGAGGACATCGAGGACAACTACCTCGAGGCGTTGGCCAACTTCTTCAAGTATATGGACAGTTATGACCCGGCCCGTCCGGTAAAGACCTGGATCTATGCCGTGACCAAACGGCTTGTGGCGGACCTGAACAACCGCAACAGGAACCGCATGCCCCCGGACGACAATATCGACATTTCGGAAATATCCTCTTCGCTGTCGGATGAGGACGAACCGTCGGGAAACAGCATGGGGATGGACAACTACCGCGAGTTCTATAACGATGACATCCTCTGGGCACTGGACCGGCTCAAACCGATTTACCGGGAAGCCCTGCTCTTGCAGCAGGCTGGTTACAAACTCGGGGAAATCATGGAAATCACCTATAACAACGGTACTTTGCAGACCAGGAACGTAGAAACGGTAAAAAGCCGCATCTTCCTAGCCAAGACGCAGCTGCGCAAACTATTGACACGCGATGGAGAGAAAAGAATGGATTGACGGATGCCGGAGGCTCTTTACACGGCTGGTCCGCACCACGGTGTGGGCGGATTTTGTGTTCCCTACCGGCGGCAAGTCGGACAGGCAGCTCGGGATGTGTTTCGACGGCTTGTGCCGGGAGGTCGTCTCCGTCAGTGCGGAACGCCTGTCCGACTTCTGTATCTGCCAGACATATGCCATTTCCGGATATGATACCGCGTATCGCAGGAAATGGAACGTCTCCCATTCATTCGGAAAGAAAGCCATCGGCCGCTATCTCCGCTCGGGAAAGGAACGCCGCTACCGGGAGGACCGGTGGCTGAAGAGTTTCGGGCTGTCACGGCATGATTTGGCGCGGGCAGTGGAAGACCGCCGCAGCCATCCGTTCGGGCGTTTTATTTATCCGGAATACGAGGAGACGACCAAGCGGCGACTGCTCTCCACCGAAGCGGGATATCTCGTCTGTGCGCTCTCCACGCTGATGTGGACGCCTTTCTCCCCGTCATGCTCAAAATGTGCGAAAGCGGAGCCATGCCGCAGAAGGACACAGGCGCGCTATCCGGAACTGTACCGTATCCGCTGTGAGGCGTGGCGGAAAAAGGAGGCGAAGCCATGAGTGCCGTCAATCCGCTCAGTGCCGAGTTCCTGTATGAACTCTATGCCACGGCGCTCAGACAGGAACCGTTGTGTGCTGTCCTAGCCCGGCATATGCGTAAGGAATACCTGCCGGACCGTTCGTTCCAGCAGGTACAGGAGGCGATAGCCGTACACTTCAAGACATACAAGACACCGCCGTCGTATGCCGTGCTGGCACAGACCTTCCATGAGGATTACGACGCCATCGAGCTGATAGACACTTTCCGGGAGTATGACGAGGGACAGAGTGCCGAGGTGATGACCGACATGCTGGAGTCCTACATCAAGGGGGTCCGGTTGCAGTCGGTCTATGCGGAGGTCGGGAAACTGTATAACGAGAACAAACAGGACAAGGCGGAGAAGACTCTTCGGGAATATGCCGAGTGGCTGGCAGGGTTCACGCTGAAGAGTTCCTCGTTCGTCGATGTGGCCGCGACTTTCAAGGAGCGTTTCGAGAGGAACCGCCGGCGCGAGGAGGAAGAGGAACGCTCGGCCGCCCCTCGTGTGTCCCGCTTCTACATCCCGTATCTGGATGCGCTCAATGCCGGACGTAACCTGCGAGGTCAGCTGACCTGTTTCCTGGCCAGCACAGGCGTGGGAAAGTCGCACATCGCCAAATGGATCGGTGTCAGGGCGGACATCGATGACGGGCTGCATGTGCTGCATTTCCAGCTGGAAGGTTCGGAAGAAGAGGCGTTGAACGCCTATTCCGGCGGACTGATTTCCAGGAACGCCTACTATTACGAGCGGGGAAAGATTTCGGATACGGAGATGAGACATCTGGAAAAACTGGTCGCCTCGTATGCCGGAAGCATCACGGTGCGCAGTTACCCGCGTTTCAATGCCCAGGTCTCGACACTCGACATCAAGAACGGCATTTCGGAATACAGGAAGCTCAAAGGATATAATCCGGACATCGTGATTGTGGATTCGATGGACTTGCTGACGGATGCCAACCGCCGTTCATGGGGAGCCGACCATGAACGGGCGAAGCGTATCGCGGTGGCTAATGACCTGAAGGACCTGGCGGCGGACGAAAAGGTATGGATGGTGGTGACTTACCAGTCTACCATCGAAGACCGGGAGTGGCTGAATGACGAGCGGAACGTGCTGACCGAGTACAACTGTTCGGAGGCCAAAGGTCTGGCCCGCCCGTGCACGCACCTTGTTTCGCTCAACCAGTCATCGGCTGAAAGAAAGGAGAACGTTATGCGCCTGCACGTGGCCAAAAGCCGGTTCTTCAAGAAAGGAGACACTATCAGGATTGCCACCGACTACGACAATGAGGTGTTCTATGACGGGCAGAGGACACTGAATCTGAACAGGGAATAAAAAGCCATCGATCCGGATGCGGCGTGTCGGTGGCTTTTTGACTTGTAACGACTGGAATGTTGAGAATATATGGCAGCTTACATGCGTAAAACCAATTCCGGACAGATACGATTTTTATTGTATGCCCTTTGTATTCCGCCATATCGTCCGTTCCCCATGTTATCAACAGCAGGTTTTCACATTTCAATTCCTCTGCCGCCTCCAAGACTTTCAGTTTCCGCTCACGGGTCTTGGCGTTCGAGATATCATACGACCTTTGTTCGAGGAAAGTTCGAATGACCTCGCAAATACAAATCCGTTATTTGTAGTAATTGGAAAACGATACTTTTCATTCAGTATGTTTATTGTACTGCACAAAAAATACGCTTTTTTTATGTAGAGAGTGATCATTTTAGAAAAGTACATCTCTACACCTGATAATCAGCCAATGCTGATTATCAATCTCCTTATTTATATATTGTTTTATCGATTAGACAAAAGCAGTCATTTTTTGTCCAGCCGGGAAGACAATTTCTCTTTTCCTTTGGGTGGAAAGACCTTCCATGATTCTGCCGGTCTATTTTTATTGGGCTAATCCGGATTCTTTTTCCAAACATTTCAAACCAACCTGTAGCGGTCACGACTATACCTTAATATGGAACTGTCGGTACAGGAATATCAATATCTGGTTTCGGAGATAACCCGCGAGACGGGTGCCAAACGGGACGGGAGCGGTAAGAACCTTATCGTTCCGCGCTGCCCGTTCTGCGGAAAGTCGGGCGGTAAGTTCGGTATCTACATCGGCAAGGCGACTGCCCACCGCCGGCCTTTCATGGCCCACTGCTTCTCCTGCGGGGCATCCACCCGTACATTGGAGCAACTTCTGGCGGCTATCGGTCGCATGGACCTGATGGTTTTGCAGACAGCTGACATTGCCGCACCGTTGAACCTGCACCTGCTGGAGAAGGACGAGGCGGAAGAAATAGACGACGAACTGGTGCCGGTCGAATTGCCGGACTTTTACAAGCGCACTTTCCGGCATCCGTATTTGCAGCGGCGCGGCTTCTGTTTCGACGATTACGAGTATTTCCCGGTCGGGATAACCGGCAGGCTCAATCCGCGCTACGCGGACTATGTCGTCTTTCCGGTCATCGATGACTGTACGGTTGTCGGCTATGTCTCCCGCCATACCTGGCCGAAAGAGGATATAGACGCCCACAACCGCAAGACCAGACATAGCGGCGGGTACAAGATCCTGCGTTACCGGAACTCCACGGAAAACGACTTTTCCAGACTCCTTTATAACTACGATGCCGTCCGTATGGATGAAACCGATACGGTCATCCTCGCGGAAGGTATTTTCGATGTCATCGCCCTGACCCGCAGACTCGAACTCTATGACAATTCCCATGTCGCAGCCGTGGCCACTTTCGGAAAGAAAATATCCGATGTACAGATCTACAAGCTGCAATCGAAAGGCGTCAGAACCGTAGTCATCGGTTACGATGGTGATGCCGTCGAGTCGGTAAAGCGGACGGCTGAACGGCTGAAACCCTATTTCGAGGTTTTCATCGCGGACATTGCTGATGCCGCCAAAGACTGGGACGAACTCACGGAAGCGGAAATCTACGGGATTTTCGCCTGCCGCCTGCTGTCCGTCCTTGAATACAAACTCAAAAAAGTACAGGAAAGATGATACAGGAACTTTTCTCATGGCTCGATGCACAACGGATAACCTATATCCCGGTCGATACGGAAGTGGTGGATATTCCCGGCTTCGGGCGGCTTTTCACGGCCGACCTGTCGGGAGTGGAATCCATCTTCCGCGGCGACGGGGACAAGCTCGTGTTCAACCTGATGGAAAGTCCGGATGTGCTGATGGAAGAAGGAATCTTCCATGTGGCCTTCCCGTTCGGCAGGAACTGGTACTACTATGACCTGCGGGAAGAATTCCGTTTCAACCTGCTGAAATATATCGGCCGGCCCAAGCCTCCGGTACATGATGTACCTTTCGTGAACCTCGGCATCCATACCTCCTACGAGCTGCTGAACGCCTGCTGCTCGCCGGAAGATTTGTGCCGCAAGGCGAAATGGCTCGGGCATACGGCTGTCGGCATCTGCGACCGCAATACAATGGCCGCCACGCTGAACCTTCAGAAGGAGTGCGCCAATACCGGGCTGAAACATATATTCGGCTACTCGCTGACAATGATGCACGAAGAAGAACGTGTCGGGCTGAAGATTTATGCCTTGGATAACGAGGGGCTGCATAATCTGCTGCGCATCCAACGGGCCGTCATGGTCGATTCGGAAGACAACACCCTCCGCTATGAACAGCTGCTGATGTATGCCGCAGGTTGTGTGGTGGTTTTCGCCATCCGTTCCGTCTACTGGATGGCCGGACACCCCAAACAGGTGAAGCGTATCCGGAAAGGTGCCGAAGCGGTCTATTACCAGGTCGACGCCAACGAATACAAGGCGGACCGCATCGACAGGGAGCAACTAGAAGCCCTGAAATATTATTTCGGCAACTGTTATGATGCCGACACGGATTCATTTACAGTAGAACCAGTCCTGATTCCGGACTGCTACTACATGGACAAGGACGATGCAGGGTACAGAATCGTGGTGAACAAGATTGCCACGGGAGCCGCCCATGAACAGAGCGATGACCAGTATTTCAAGACAGCGGATGAATTGTATGACACGCTCCGTCCTCTGTTCTCCGGGCAATGGGACTTCGATTCCCTGTTTAGGCGCATGTGCCGTCCCACGGTGGAGATTGCCGGACGTGCGGACGCCTCATTCGAGACCGGGCGAATGTTCATGCCGGAATACCGTATGCGACCGGAAGAGCGGGAACGGTATGGTGACCGCCGTACGATGTTCCTCCGACTGCTTGACGACGGGCTGGACCGGAAAGTGCCGGAACCGGAGCGGGAACGCTATCGGGAACGGCTGGACGAGGAAGTCTATATCATTGAATCGACCGACAATGTGGACTATTTCCTGGTGCAGTGGGATATGGTGCGGGAGGCGCACCGGAGAGGCATCGCAACTGGTATAGGTCGCGGTTCCGCCGGGGGCTCGCTGGTTTCCTACTTGCTTGGCATAACCTCCATCGACCCGCTGAAATACGACCTTATCTTCTCGCGCTTCCTCGTGCCGGAACGCTGCGGGCTCAGCTGGAAAGACGAACTGACGGTGCTTGCCCCGGACATCACACTCGGCAAGGGCGAACGCTATGTGGAGATGGAATCTGAAGGCAAGACTTACCGTCTGTGCACGGATGCCCGGATGCGGGTAATCCGTAACGGAGAAGAGCGGACGATATACGCAGATGAATTGATGTGTGGCGACGAAATCCTTTTTGACCGCCGAGATTGCTTGTGGAACCTAAAGGAACTCGAAACCCATGAATCCGACCTACGAACACCACCGTCCCTATGACGGTTGCGACCTTTACCGGGGCGATGCACTCGATGTGCTGCCCCTGCTGGCTGAAGAAGGCATCACTGCCGACATGGTATTGTCAGACCCTCCATACGGTACGACACATTGTCGATGGGACGCCGTGATAGACATCCCCGGGATGTGGAATGCTGTACAGGGCATATCCAGACCTGACACTCCCGTACTGCTGTTCTGCCAGCATCCTTTTACGAGCCTGCTGGGCAGCTCCAATCTCCGCAGGCTGCGGTATGCCTGGGTATGGGAGAAGACGCAGGCGACAGGCTTCCTAAACGCCAGGCGTATGCCGATGAAGGCGCACGAGGACATTCTGGTCTTTTACGACAGGTTGCCGAAGTATCATCCGATCAAGACGGACGGGCACAAGCGCAAGGTCGTGATGGCCGAACATCAGCGGAAATGCGATGCCGGCGAGATATACCGGAAGCACGATAATTTCCGGGATTACATATCCACGGAACGCTATCCGCGCAGTGTGCTGAAATTCAAGACGGACAAGCAGCTCTCCTGCCTGCACGCGACACAGAAACCTGTCGCCCTGCTGGAATACCTGATACGCACCTACACCGACGAAGGAGACATCGTCCTCGACTTTGCGATGGGCAGCGGCAGTACAGCCGTGGCCTGCCGGAATACGGGACGCCGGTTCATCGGCGTGGAGATAGACCTGGGAATTTTTCAGACAGCACTAAACCGTATAACCCATGGCTGACACCCGGGAAATCTGGGTGGATATCAAGAACTATGAAGGAAAGTACAAGATCAGCAACCTCGGGCGTGTCAAGAGTCTGGAACGGCAAGTTTCGCATGACGGTATCACCTGGACACAACCCGAACGTATCATGTGTCATTGGTGTGGGACGACTTCGCTCTATGACTGTGTCCGACTCTACAAGGGCGGTGTCGGAAAGAAGTTCTCCGTGCACCGTCTGGTGGCACAGCACTTCCTGCCCGACTGGAATCCGGGACTGGAGGTGAACCATATCGACGGGAACCGCGACAACAACCGTGCGGATAACCTGGAAATGTGTACGCACCAGCGGAATATGGAACATGCCATAGCGGGTGGCCTCAAACGGGATTACGGCGAGAAAAGCGTGAACGCCAAACTGACCAACGGGCAGGCGGAAGAGATACGGGTGAGGTATTCCTCCGGCCAGGCTTCCCAGAACAGCCTGGCAAAACAGTACGGTGTCAGCCGCCAGACGGTAAGCGCGATAATACGATACAAGAAATATATCAGATGAAAGTAACACATATAAGAATCAGGAAAGCAGACGGACCGCTGACGGTCATGGATGCCTTTGTGGACAAAGGACTGACAGAAGGCGGCCACGCTTCGCTGCCGGACATAGATGTCGACTATGCCTCCGACCGGCGGCAGGAGATCAAGGATTACCTGGAAGAACGGTACAACGCGGACGGCCGCCAGCGTGTCTTTTCCGCCGGCACCTTTACCACGATGAAACTGAAAGCCGCCTTGAAGGACGTGGCACGCGTACACCGCGTGCCTCACTCCATCGTGAACTATATTACCGCCATGATAGATGACGGCACGGACTGGACAGGACTGTTCAGACAGGCTGCCTTCAACAGAAAACTTCGGGACTTTATCCAGACCTATCCGCTGGTCATCGAGGACGTGCAAGGATTGCTCGGACAGCCCAAAGCGGCCTCCATACACGCCTCGGCCATCGTTGTCACACCGGACACGCGGGACGGCAGGCCCGCCGAATGCTTCGATTTCCTGCCGGTCCGTAAGATGGACGGGGCACTGGTATCGGAGTTCGACGGCTATTCGGTCGATGAGATCGGATTGTTGAAGGAGGATGTGCTGGCGACAAAGGAACTTGCCAAACTGAGTGCCGTCATCGCGTTGGTCAACCGGAATTTCGGGCAGGAACTTACTATCGGGCGTATTACGCAGGATATGCTGGAAGACGGGAAGACCTACCGACTGCTCTCGGACGGCAACACGCAGAATGTGTTCCAGTTCTCTTCGCCGGGCATTACCCGGTTTATCCAGGATGTACAGCCGGAGTGTATCGAGGACCTGATCGCCATCAATGCCCTGTACCGTCCCGCCACACTCGACATCGGTGCCACCGATGATTATGTCCGTTTCAGGCGTGGCGAAGTGGCCCCGGTCTATAACTACGGCTGTTATGAAGCAACGAAGAACACTTTCGGAATCATGGTCTACCAGGAGCAGTTCATGTCCGTTGCTCATACGCTCGGGGGATTCGACCTCGGGAAGACCGACTATCTGCGCAAGGCCATAGGAAAGAAGAAAGCCGACCTGATGGCCACGCTGAAGGCGGATTTCATTGCCGGAGCCGTCGGGAACGGATGCCCGGACTATGAGGCGGAGGAAATCTGGCACAAGATAGAGGTAGCCGGGAAATATTCGTTCAACCGTTCCCATGCCGCGGCATACGCCCTTACAGCCTATTGCGGGGCATGGCTCAAGGCCAATTACCCCTCGGCATTCTACACGGTGGCATTGCAATGGGCGGACGACAAGGAGATTCCTTCGTTGATGGCGGAGATGGAACGCTGCTCGTCGGCCAAGATCGTGCCGCCGGACATCAACCGCTCCGGGACGGAGTTCTTCACCGACTATGCCACCGATGAAATCTTCTGGTCGCTTACCCGTATCAAACAGGTCGGTGTCAAGACAGTGGAATACATCGTCACGGAACGCGACCGGGGCGGGGCATATACCGGTATCGAGAACTTCATCCACCGCATATTCCGTTACAAACTCAAGAAATACAGTTACTGGGACGACCCCGACAACGCGGAAGAGGCCGTGAAAGTCCCCGTGAACGCCCGGCATGTCAAGCACATGATCCTTGCCGGATGCTTCGACCGTATCGAAAAAGTCGGGGCGGTTACCGAACGCTGCGCGCTGCTCGAACGCGCAGCACGGGAACTGGGATTCTCCCTTTCTGAAAAAGACTTCCCGCAGGACATGCGCGGGCGGCATTTCTTCTGGTCGCAGCAGCAGATTGCCGTGTCGGGCATAGGCAGCATCGATTATCGCCGCATCTTCAACAATTCGGAAGCCCGCAGGCAGGTCAAGGGAAAAGCCTCTTACCTGACCCTGGACGAGGTGGCACGGGACGAGAACGACGGCAGGCGTGCGACTGTCTGCGCCACGGTGGTGGATGTAACCGAACATACCTACAAGGACAGGGAGACGGGAAGCCGGAAGCGTTTCGCCAAGCTGACACTCTCCCAGAACAACCGTCTGGCGGAATGTGTATGCTGGAACGACTATTACATGGAACACCACACCGTGATCCAGTCGCTCAAAGACCGGGTGGTCATCCTCACTGCCGTCATCCGTTACAGCGACTACAACGGATGCAATACATTACAGACCTATAGGAACTCATTGTTATTCATTCAATCCTGAAAAGATATGGCACCCAAGACAGAACAGAAGATATATGTAGGCATCGGGCTGGACTTCGAGACCGGAGGGCTGGACTGCCGTGAATGCGCCTGTACACAGATCGCCCTGCAAGCCGTCCGTTTCGACACATGGCAGGTATTCGACCGCTATCAGGCGTATATCGCCCCCTACGGGAAACAGGACGCGGGGCTTCCCCGACGCAAGGTGTTGCGTACCCGCCATGAACAGGCGAAAGAACCGGAATATGTCCCGATGAAGTACGAACAGACGGCATTGGACTATTCCGCCATTACCATGGAGATGCTGCGCACACAGGGTGTGGACATGAAGAAAGTCGCCGGAGAAGTCATCGCCTTCGCCAAACGCAGCACCCTCTCGAAGGGCTATCAGTGCAAGCCCGTGCTGGTCGGACAGAACATCGCTTTCGATATCGGATTCCTGCAACAGCTGATGAACTATGCCGGACTGGCCGCCGAGTTTGAAAAGACCTTTTCCGGTACCAAGGACTATTACGGCAACTTCCAGCCGCACTACATCGACACGCTTGTCATGGGACGGTTGGCTTTTGCCGCTGATCCGGAGGTTACTTCGTATAAACTGGAACTGGTAGCCTCAAAATTGGGGGTGGAACTGGACGATGCCCACGATGCGGCTGCGGATGTGACGGCCACGCTTGACATCCTGGGGGTCTATACCTCCCGTCTGCGCCAGACGGAAGGGGCGGCAATCGCTACACAGAAGAAAGAGAAAACCCGTAAATATTTCAAGATATGAGTATGGACACGAATAAGGAAGCCCAAGGCATTGACCGGGAACAGATTCCCGAGACCATTACATTCCGTACGGCGGACCGGATGACCTACGGGGCGCTGGGCTATGACGGGAACGAACTGATGGCGTTCATATCGGGCTACGACCTGGAAATCAAGTTCAACCTGCGGCTCATCAACTCGCTAGCGGATGCGGAGGCGTGTGCCGATGCGTTGGCCCAGGTATTCTATGACGCATTAATGGAGCAGTTGCTCAATGAAAAGGCGGATTTTGTAAAACCTCCGGGATACAAACCCGCTACTCTTTCAGAAAAGGAAGGAAGAACCGATGTCAGACAAGATAACGAACACGCAGGATAGGCCGGAAGAGAAACCGCTCACGGAGCAGGAGCTGCAATTCTGCAACCTCTATGTGAACGGCGGGCTGGAATATGCCGGACGGCCGAAAAAATGCTTTGTGGAGGTATTCGGTGAGGATACGGTGAAGAACCCGTATGCTTCGGCCAATTACCTGATGAACAAACCGCATGTGCTGGCACATATCAAGGCATTGCTCTCCTCGGAACGGTTCGAGATGGAGACGATGGCTGTAAAGCTGCAGGTGACCGAGACTCTCAAGGCAATCATGGACGAGACGGCCACTTCGGACTATACAGACCGTTTCGGTGTGCCGCTCTCTCCGGCACCGCTCAGGGCCGTGTCGGTCAATGCCGCCAAGGCGCTGATGGATATCTTCCCCATCAGGCACAAGGAGGAGAACCGCCTGCGTATCGAAGGCAGCGACGGCAATGTTATCTTCAATGTAATCGTACCCCAAAATCCTGTAAAAGATGGCGAAGCGGAAACGTAAAATCACTAAGGAAGAAATCGCCTGGTGGGTCTATCTGGCGATGATGATCGCGCTTGTCATCTATGGGTTCCGGGATAGTGCGGCAGCCGAGACTCTGCTGAGGGCTATCAGGGACGCATTCTCACTTTTAATGGAATAAGATATGGAACAACTCAAAGAATTTGTAATGAAGTACTTCAAGATCATTGTCGTGGTACTCTCGTTCTCGCTGACACTGTACATACAGCATGTCAACAACACCGCCCAAATTGCAGAACTGGAAACCAAATGTATCGGTTTGGAAGTGGAAATCAAGAACCAGTATGACCGTATCAACGCCATGAAGCTGGACAAGTCCGTGTTCGAGGCAACCATGATGCAGCTCAACACGGTACAGAATGACCTGCACGAAATCCGTGCCGATATCCGTGAACTTCTCAAATGTCAGGGAACGCACAAGTAAAAACATCATGGAAAGACCAGTTATGAAAAAGAATGCATACGTTACCATCATCGCTTCGCCTGAACTCTCCGAAATGAGGTTGGACGAACTGGTCGGTCGCCGTGGACTGGTCGTTGAAGACCTCCCGCAGAACCGAAAAAAGAACCGGGGCGGTCTTGTATTGTTGGAAGAAATCTATATGGATGAATTTCTGTGGTTCATCCCCGAAGAATCAGTATCATATGAGTAGATTAAACAGAATACTTCTGGCAACGGTGTTGCTGCTCTGTAGCATCCTCTGGCTGCAGCACCGGCGGACAATACGCCTCACGGAAGAACGCGACCGATTCCGCATGAACAGCACCGCACTGCTTTCCGATGTGAAGCGGATGCAGATCGATTCAGCGACGATGGTCCTCGATGCCAAGGCATTGCGGCTGACTATAGATGAGTATAAAGAGTTCCGTGCCAAGGATGCCGAGACCATCGAAAGGCTAGGCGTGAAAATCAGGAACCTCGAAGTGGCTGCACGGCATGAAGTCGAAGTGAAAGCCCCGATAGATGCCGCCATCCGTGACACGCTCATTATCCGTGATACCGTTCCACTGCTGCGGCAGAAGGTGGAGATGGTTACACCGTATATCCAACTTACCGGGTTGATCGAGAACAAACGGCTCAAAGGCGACATCAAAGTTCCGGTAACCCTCAATCAGGCGGTTTGGGTAGAATACAAGGGATGGTGGTTCTGGAAGCGTGTAAAGGCTATCCATCAGTCCATTTCCAGTGACAACCCGTATGTGGAAATCAGGTATTCGGAATATATACGCATACAGTGAAAGAACATGTGTCTTTTATATGTGAAAAGTTCCTGTGACGCCGGTGCGCCAAGGGACTTTTTGCTTTTAGATGTGTTAAAGGCAGATGAATATTCATGCAATGGTTTCCCCGGGATTAGTTTTCAGGTGAAAAATTAAATAACAGATATATTCATGGCAACAATAAAAGTTAAATTCCGTGCCTCTTCCGTCGAGATGAAGGAAGGCTCGCTCTACTATCAAGTGATTCACAACCGTCTGGCAAGACAAGTACATACCGGCTACAAGCTTTTTCCCTCGGAATGGGATGCCGGCATTTCCGAGATCGTGATGGATTCCGGCACGGAAGGGGGGGCGCAGGAATTACCTGCTCTCCGTGAAGACTGCCCTAGCAGAAAACTTGTCCCGTTTGAGAAGCATCATCGCACAGCAGGGATGTTTTTAGAAAGCCTTTCAAGCTCCCGTCCGTGTTTCGAAACGATAAATATCTATGTATCTGACGCATGTATTGTCTCGTTCATCCATAAACCCAAATCGGTTTCCCTTGCGGCATTTTCAAGTCTCTCAAGTAAGACTATTGTTGTCTGTTTTCTTCACTTCTATTCCCTTTCTTGTCGATGTAATACCATTCGTCGCTTTTCCAATAGTGGTATTCTCCGTCCGAACCCGGCACTTCTTTCATTTCTCCCTTGTCGGTTACTTTTGCCTTGCCGTTCTCGAATGGGAAGCCGAAGGCGAAGCGGGGCTTGATGACCGTCCTGCCGCTTTCGTCCGCGTACCCGATACGCCCTCGCTTGTCCACGATACGGTACAATCCCTCGCTGACATAATCGTTGCCATTGTCACATTGAAACACGCCGTAGTGTTTCATGGAACTGCAACCGCATAATAACATTATCACAATTATCGTTGGAATTTTGCTCATTGTCTAAATTTTAAAATATCAGAACCATAAACTATTACCATTCTTCCCGCTCATTGATACACAAAGAAAAGCCAATAGGCTATGCCCAAATTAATCAGAAACAGACCAAGCGGCAATAGTAACTGAAGCCAGAAATAGTTTTTATCCTTTCTTTCAGGATAAAGGCGGTAATAGGCACGCTCCCGCGCTTTGGTAAAGTACTTCTTTTCAATCTTTGAATACACCTCTACTGCTGCCCAGACCAAGCCGACAGACAAAGCTGACGGCAGCCACAACGGTATTACCCAGTATAGGAATCTTATTATAAGAAGCGAAGGGACAACAGCGAAAACCCACAAGAAGATAGCATCCAACGGCATAGACCACCTGTTGTGGATGCGTCGTATGCGACCCGCATAATACAGGTGGTCTATTATGCTGAACTTATATTTCCGTTTGAAAGCCATAGCTGATTTCCATTTTTACAAAAATACTGTTTTTACGGCAGACAAAGAGCATCCGGCACATTGTTTTTCGGCATAACGTGGTGATTGAGTGGACGAAAAACATTATTTTTGCGTTCGGAATCACGATTATCGGCTATGGCGAGTAGATTTCTGCAAGTATTATTGTCGGCAACTGTAGTGGCTTTCATTGCCGTAGGGTGTGGCAACAGAGGTTTCAATCCTCCGTCTGACGAGGATATGATTCATAATTTCTATGCCCATGAAGATGCGTTTAATGAAATAACCGAAATTCTGTTGAATTGCCCGTATGGCGACATTTACCCTCCGTTCTATCCAATCGGGAGCGCAACGGATTCATTGTGTTTGTCAAGTCTTGGCAATGAAAAATGCACGCGTCTTGATTCCCTGCTTGCATCGGTGGGTGGTAGGAGATTGTATTTCAAAAGCCGGCATACTTTGTGGCAGATTGAACATGGCGATTTTAGCTCAATTCCTCCCATTGAGGAACTGCCCGACACCATTGTTCCAAGCATCTCTATCATTTACTATTCTGCCGGTTGGTCTGTCGGGCCGAGTGTGGACAAGCAGTATGCTTACAGGTTCGCGGAGGACTCAACCTATGCGGTCAATTGGGAACTGAACGACCTGATTGAGCTTGTTAGGAATGATCCGGATGCACCGGGCGGTATGGCATCAAGACACATTGAGGGCGATTGGTATATTGAATTATGGTATGACAAATGATAATTATGCAATGAAAGTTACCGATATATACGAAGCTATGAACAGCAAGGCGGAAGCGTTTTTCGAGTGGTTGCAGGCTCACCCTAAATACGGGTTGCTGTTTGGTGTCGGGTTGCTTGCCCTATGGCTTGCAGGGTTGCTGTTCCGTTGGAAATGGGCATGTGAGTGGCAGTTTCATGGAAAGCTATGGTTCTTTGATGATTGCAAACCCGAAACACGCCGACGGATTAAGATAGTGCTGGTCAGCGTTCTGATTATCCTCATATTGGTCGATTTCTTTGTATGGAGGTGAGAGCATGGATAAGGACAATCGCAAATACCGGTTCTGCTTCATCGACTATATGTGGTATGTAGCCGAAAAATGGAGCGAGCGAGAGCATAACAATCTCAATGGGAGAATGTTGCTTTTCCTATGCTGGCTGTTTGCCATAACCATACCGCTTGGAATACCGCTACTATTTCGCCTTTTCAGTTGGATAATTGCTTTTGCCATAGTAATGATTCTTTGCTTTCTTCCCGACTTATTTTGCCAGCTCCGTTACACAGCCGGGCGGCGTGAAGCGCTCCGTAAATATTACGGAAAGATGAAACACTCCGGCAGGAAGCTCGCCAAAATAGTCCTTATCGTCATCGCCCTGACCGTAGCGAATTTCCCACTAATGTTTCACTTCGGATTTATACATTGGGCATGACAATGCCTGCCACTACCGCCACTGCAATGACAACGGCATAGTACACCTCTATCGCCTTTTTCCAATATAGAGGACGCAAATCAAGTTCTTCTCGGATTTCCATTCTCCAATCAGAAGGTTTGAACTGAAATCCGGAGATGCACCATGCTGCGACAACCGCCCATCCGATCAATATGCCGGTAACTATTTTCTGACCGTTATTCGGGTCGTCTTTTAGCGTAAGTAATGCCACCAAAATTAATGAGAGATAGGGAAGTCCAATTATCCCACCAGCCCGACGCTCCACCCAATCATGCCCCCCTTTCCTTCGCAGCATATCGTAGGCAAGGATGTATGCGGTTTTATGTATCATCGCAATCAAGCGAAATAAATGAGGTCTTCCTGTTTCTGCTCTTTTCATACTTTTGTAGGTTTTAAAATTCCGTATCTTCCGTCCATTCCAGAGAGTCCACCGGACAAAGCCCGGTGTTTCTCACCTCGTACCACCCGGTCAGCAGTACCCTTATGCTGTCCGGCGTATATCCCTTGACCCATGTACATTCGACAAACTTCTGGCTGCCGTCTTGGATTTCATCAAAGGTGGCATGGTTCAATAGCCCTACACGGAACTCTCCTCCCATATCTTCCTCCCTTACCTGCATGACATAGACCGGTTGCCCGTATCGGGATGTGCGACCGTCCTGATTAATCAGATATTGCAAGGCTTCGCTGGGTACTTCCTGACGGGCTCCTACCGTGATATGCAGCGCAAGGTAATCCCTCCACCTTTGCGGAACTTCCGTCCGTGTGTTCTCCACCGGCTCCGCCTTGCGCCCGTCTATCCGCATCAGTGTGCTTGGCAACAGGTACATTTCGGCAATCATCAGAAAGCCGAGGGAGAACAGGAAGAAGTAACATCTGAAGGGGCTGAACCTGCGTCCCTCATAGTGCTGCATGACCGCTTCCCTTCGTGAAAACGGGTATATCCGACCATTCGATAGATAGTGGAGAATTGCGACGATTCCGGCTATCATGGCGACTGTAAACCACTCAAATACCGTGGAGTCGAAAAGGAAATGAGCGGTTGTAAGGAAGATCGGCTCATAGATAAATATCATGATGCAAAGCATCAGCATGGACTCCCCGTCGGGGCGTCTTGGCTCGCCCTTGTAATGCCTCTGTGCCATTTCTCCCAACCAGAACAGGTAGTCGAAGAAATAATAGCGCCGTTGTCGTTCTTGCTCCTTATAGTCCCGTTTCTTCATTCTAAATATAATATTTGGTGGCTAACCGACCTTTAGGGGAGGTTACGCCGTTTGCTATCTACCGTTGTTTGATTTCTTTCGTTTAATATGTCTTTGATTAATTCCGGTACAGAAACAAAACGTACCGAAAGACGGAAACAGGATTTATTTCGGTACGCTTCCCCGATCGGTACAAAAAACACGCAAAAAACGAAAATACTACTTTTAGTCTTTTAGTATATTAGTATTTTGACTATATTTGCGGACATGACAACCATTTAAAAAACTGAATTTATGAGCAAAGCAAAAGTAATCTCCGTATTGAATCACAAAGGGGGAGTAGGAAAGACTACAACCACGATCAACCTGGGCGGCGCGTTACGTCAAAAAGGGTACAAGGTTCTTTTGATCGACCTTGACGGACAAGCCAACCTGACTGAATCGCTGGGCTTCTCTGCGGAGCTTCCCCAAACGATCTACGGTGCGATGAAAGGCGAATACGACCTGCCGATCTACGAGCATAAGGACGGCCTTAGCGTCGTTCCCTCCTGCCTGGATCTCTCGGCCGTTGAAACGGAGTTAATCAACGAGGCCGGGCGGGAACTTATCTTAGCCCACCTTATCAAGGGCCAAAAGGAGAAATTCGATTATATCCTGATCGACTGTCCCCCCTCGCTGTC